>NZ_JBHYUG010000027.1:0-69267 GCF_042749375.1 Streptomyces sp. NPDC059477
CTTGTGGGGTGCACCACCCACCACCAGTTGTATTAATCCCCCCCCCCCCCGCTGGCCCCCGGGCCCACGTGGCCCCGCCCCCCCCCCCGGGGGGGGCCCCCCATTCGACGTTGTCCAGTTTCTTCCAGTTGTGACAGTCCGTGTTCGGGCTGAGCGGGCCACCGAGCGACTTGGTGTTCTTGGTCTCCTCCCTCCGCACCTGCGGGCGCTTGGGGCGGTATCCGGCCTTCCTGCCGTCGATGTCGTAGTCCGCGCATACACATCGGCGCAACATCGTATCGACGACGATCTGATACTGGGTGAGGGGCCGGAACCGTGAACACAGTCAGTCCTCGAATGCCGCCGAAGTGACTTCGCGCTCCAGCTCCGCGCGGTGGTGCTCGTAGGTCCCTGTACCGCTAGCGCTGAAGGGGCGGGTGCGGTGCGCCTGTGCCTGGTTCGCTGGGGGTATGGAAGTCGTTGCGACAAGTCTCATAGCCGTGGTCGGTACGCTGCTCGGCTCGGCCGTGACCCATCTTTTCCAGCGGCGCACCGCGCTGCGGGCCGAGCGGTTCACCCGTGACGAGCAGTTGCGGCGGGAGCGGATCGACGCGTACTGCGCCTACGCGGGTGCGCTGGCGAATTATCGGCGCGGTCAGCTGGACTTCTGGTTCGCCAGGCACGATCTCCGTTCGGGCGGGGAGGGTTCGGTGACTGAGTTGCGGCGGGAAACGGAGCGGTCGCGGACCGCGGCCATGGAGGCCATGTTCCGCTCCGAGTTGCTCACGCACTCGGCGGCGCTGGATGCGCTGGGGCGGGAGGCGCTCAAGGCGGCCGACCGGATCCACGGTGCGCGGTCGCGGGAGGAGTTGGAGTCGGTCCGGGACGCGTCACGGTCCTTGATCTATGAGTTCGTCGCGGGGTCTCGGCTGCATATTCCGGGGCTGTACGTCGACCAGTAGTCCGGCGGACGGGGCACGCCCCTGTCGTCGGGACGGCCGAGAGCGCCGTGCGCGTCGGCAGTTCACCGTCCTGGGGGGCGCCGCTCCCGGAACGGCGTTGCTCGACTGCGCAGTGCCCTTCGCGGGGGACGCGAAGCACATCTGACCTGCGTCCCTCAGTTTGCCCTGCCGTCGATTCCGGTGGGCCCGTCACCATCGGGGAACAGCGCCGGGCCTGCGGTCAGTCGTGGGGCTGCGGCTCCCGGTGGACGGGCTGGGGTGGCACCGTTTGCGGGGCCGGGGGGCGGTGGGGGGAGGTCTCGTAGCGGCTGGGGAAAGGGTATTTGCGGGTCAGGAAGGTGTGGATCGCCGACTGGGCCGCCGCTCTGGACTCGGGTGGGGTGTCCACGTCGTTGAGGCAGAAGAAATCGACGTCTTCGCCGGAGGCCAGGCGGGCCAGGCGGCGGGGCATGTCGGGGGTGCCCAGTTGGACGTAGCGGAAGTGGTATTCCGCGGGGATGGCCCGGCCGGTGGCGATGGCCCAGTGGTGGTGGAGGGTGGAGGCGGGGGCCAGGTCGGTGGTGGAGCGGAAGCGGGAGTAGGAGGTGCGGTCGAGTTCCTCGATGCCGAGGGACTCCATTTCGCGCATCACCGAGAGGAGCTGGGGGTGGGGGGTGTGGAGGGATTTGTGGGTGATATTGCGGCCGTGGTAGCGGCTGATCACCTCGCGGGTGTTTTTTCCCGCTGAATTGGGGGCCGGTTCCAGGGGGTGGGGGGTGCCTACACCCAGTTTGAGGGGGGAGAAAGGGATGCGGGCTATTCCGTTGCCGTGGAAGAAGTGTTCGGCGGTGACCGGGCGGTTGATGAAGACGTCGTCGTTGAAGTAGAGGTAATGGTCCGACAGGCCGGGGATGTGGTGCAGTCGGCTTTCGATCGCGTGTGAATTGAAGACGGGGAGGGCGTCCGGCGGGAGGATGTCCCGGTGGTCGATGACCGTCAGGCCGGGGGTCGCCGGGTCCAGCCAGGATGGGGTCTGGCCGTCGGTGACCACGTAGACATGGCGGATGAAATCCGCGTACATCTCCAGTGAGCGCAGGGCGTACTTCAGCTCGTCGTGGCTCGTGTAACGGGACGCCCCGGTCTCGCGCGCGGCGATCTCGCCCGCCGACCGGCTCTGATGCGCCCGGCGTTTCGCGGCCAGCGCCGGATCGTCGCCGTCGACCCAGGTGTACACGGCGTCGACGGGGAAGAGCACCTCGTCGATGCCGGGCTCGGCGAACGGGGCGAACGTCGGCACACTGCGGCGGCGGCCCGTGATCGCGGCCGGGAGCTGCGCGGCCGGCGGGAGCACCTCCGAGACCGGGTTGCGGCGCGGGGCGACGAGCGCCGGGCCGAAGACGTCGGGCAGGCGGCTGCCCGGCACGGTGAGCCAGGCCGGGTCGGCGCCGGGGGAGGTTTCCAGGTCGCGGCCGTGGCGCCAGAACTCTATGTCGCAGCCCGCCTCCAGGCCGCTGAGCAGCTGGCCCGCCGGGCCCAGCCGGATCACGCCGGTCCGCAGCACCGGGGCCCCGCGGAGCGGCTTCGGCAGCCTGCCGTCCGCCCACAGCACGGCCCGGGGCACCGAGCCGTCCTGAGCCACCTCGGCCACATAGACGGGGGTGCCCGCGAACCGCTGCGCCGCCCGGGACAGGACCGTGGCCCGGTGCCGCTCCTCGACGCCGATGATCTGGCGGGGCGCGCCGCGGCCGTGCTCGGCGGGGACCAGGAAGTACGGGACGCCGATGGCCTCCAGCAGCGTGCACACGCGTTCGAGGTCGGCCTCGGCGGCGTCCGCCGCGGTGTAGGCGGCGACGGTACGGCCGTACAGGCGCGTCGGTCCGAAGGTGATCCGGCGCAGGCCGGGGACGGCGGCGCGCAGGCGGCGGCGGGACCGGGCGCGGCGCAGGGTCCACAGGCGGGACGACAGCCCGCGCCGCAGCCCGACCAGCAGATCCCGGGTGGCTCGCAGGCCGGTCGGGGCCGCGAGGTGCTGTCGGAAGTCCATGCCCCCGGCCCCCGTCAGTCGCGCTTCTCGAACGGGCTCGGGAAGGGGAAGTAGTCCTCCAGGAACTCGGCCATCCGCACGCTGACCTGCTCGCGCTCCTCCTGCGGTACGTCGACGTCGTTGAGGCAGAAGAAGTCGAAGCGGCGGTTGCGGCGCAGGTCCGCGAGGCGGCGCTCGGCGTCCGGGCGGCTGATGTTCACGTACCGGAAGCTGTAGCGGCCCGGCACGCCCTGGCCGGTCATCAGGGAGTACTGGTACAGGAGCGGGGCCGTCAGGGCGATGTCCTGCGGGGAGCGGAAGCGGGAGGCCGTGGTGCGGCGGATGTCCGCCGGGAAGGTCTCCTCCAGCGTGCGCAGGGTCTCGCGCTGCTGGGGCAGCGGGGTGTGCATGAAGTTGTTCGTGGTCATCCGGCCGAACTTGTCGAACAGCAGTCGCCGTACGTTCTTGCTGGCGGAGTTGGTGGCGGTCTCCTCGGCGTGCGGCTTGCCGACGCCGATCTTCAGCGGGGAGACCGGGATCTTCATCAGACCGCTGCCGTGGAAGAAGTGCTCGGCGCTGACCGGGCGGCCCACGAACACGTCGTCGTTGAAGTAGAGGTAGTGGTCCGACAGGCCCGGGATGTGGTGCAGGCGGGTCTCGATCGCGTGCGAGTTGAAGACCGGCAGGACGTCCGCCGGGAAGATGTCCCGGTGGTCGACGACGGTGATCCCGGGGGCGGAGTCGTCCAGCCAGTGGGGCTTCTGGCCGTCGGTGACCAGGTAGATGTGGCGGATGAAACCGGCGTACATCGCGAGTGAGCGCAGCGAGTACTTCAGCTCGTCGTGGCTGGTGTAGCGGGAGGCGTTCGTCTCCTTGTCCAGGATCTCGGCGACGCCCCGGTCCTGGTAGCGGGCACGCTTGGCGCGCATGGCCGGCTCCTCGCCGTCCACCCAGGTGTAGACGACGTCGACCGGGAACGTCACATCGTTGACGGTGGGCAGGGTGAGCGGGACGAAGCTCGGCACCTCGCGGTCGCCGACGCGCACGGTGGTCGGCTTCTGCTCGGCGGCCGGCAGGACGTCCGTGAGGCCGTTGTTGCGGGGCGCGACGAGGGACTCGGCGAACACGTCCTCGGACGCCTGCGGCTGCACCTTGGCCAGCCGGCGCTCGCCCTCCTCGCCCGCGAGGAGCGTCGCCCCGTCCTCCCAGAACTCCACGTCACAGGCCAGCTCGAACCCGGCGAGCAGTTGCCCGGCGGGGCCGAGGTGGTTCTCGCCGATGCGCAGCACGGGCGCGGTGCGCAGCGGGGTCGGCAGGACGCCGTCCATGAACAGCGCCGGGTGCTTGAGCTTGCCGCCGGGCAGGGGGCGGCCGATGGACACCGCCTTGCCCGCGTTCTGCGCCTCCAGGGCGGTGAGGAAGCGCTCGCGGTCCACGGCGTTCACCCCGACGGTGTGCCGGGTGCGGGAGGCCGGGACCAGGAAGTACGCGATGCCCTCCTGCTCCAGGGCCGCGACGACCAGGGCGAGGTTGGCGGCGGCGGCCTCGGCCGCGGTGAACCGGGTCACCACCCGGCCGTAGAGCTGCTGGCCGCGCACGGCCACGGGGCGGAGCACCGGGTCCGTGACCGCCGCCCTGCGTCGGCGCCGCATGGTACGCAGCTGCCACACCTTCTCGGACGCCTTCCGCTCAACTCGCGGTCGTATCCGGCGGGCGAAGGAACGGACGGTCACGTTCTGTGCTCCTCTTCATGTCCACCTGCACATCCCTGCCTTAGGCAGACGGACACACGTGGCGGAAGGTTGTAGAAACTTTCCTTGAGAATTAACTAGGAAAGAGTAGTTCGCATAGCCGAACGACAGACGCGAATGCTAGGGCCTTCGGCGGGCTGGGGGGTGTGATGGTTGTCACCAGATGGTTGTCACCAGCGACCATCGCCCGGGCGAGGGCCCTCGCCGGTCCTCAGTCGGTTCTCAGCCGGTCCTCGGCGTGCCCTCAGCCGGTTCTCAGCCAGTCCTCGTACCGGGTCGCCGTCGTCTCGATGTCCTCGGGGCCCGTCAGGACGTCCGGCACCCCCGCGAACAGGCTCGCGTGCTCGTCCGTGACGACCGTGCGGCCGTCCGGGCGGGCCGTCAGGGTGATCTCGCCGAGGCGGTCGAGGCCGTGGATCTCCGGGCCCGCGATCTCGCGCACCGCGTTCGCCGGGGCGCCCTGGGCCGCCTGGGCCACGGCCGCGGCGACATCCGCCGAGGCGATCGGGCGCAGGGGCAGCGACGGCAGCCGGACCCGCGTGCCCTCGGTCGCCAGGTCCATCACCGGCGCGATGAACTCGTGGAACTGCGTCGCCCGCACAATGCTGTACGGCATCCCGCTGCCGCGCACCGCCCGCTCCTGGGCGACTTTCGCCACGTAGTAGCCGTAGTCGGGCACCTGGTCCACGCCGACGATGGACAGGACGACATGGTGGCGGACGCCCGCCTCGTGCTCGGCGGCGAACAGGTGCTGGGCCGACCGGGTGAAGAAATCCAGCGCCGGTCCGTCCTCGAAGGACGGGGAGTTCGAGACGTCCACGACCACGTCGGCGTCCTTGAGCGCCTCGGGCAGGCCCTCTCCGGTGAGGGCGTTCACGCCCGTGGAGGGGGCGGCGGGCAGGGCCTCGTGGCCGTTCGCGCGCAGCAGCGCGACCACCTGCGAGCCGATGAGGCCCGTACCTCCGACAACCACGATCTTCATCACTGTCTCCGTTCGCCGATGTTCGCTGGTGCTCGCCGATATTCGCCGATATTCGCCGGTTCTCTCCGGTTCTCTCCGTTGGTCTCCGGTGGTCTCCGGTGGTCTCCGGTGGTCTCCGGTGCGCGGATGCGCGATCCGTCCGGGGGCGTTTCGCTGGTCGTATCGCCCTTTGAGGAGTGTGGTCCTGTGGCACGCAGCCGGCGATTGATCCTCAGTGCGCCCGGCGATGTCTGGGCGCTGCTCGCCGACGGGCACCGGTACGGGGAGTGGGTCACCGGCACCCGGGCCGTGCTGGCCGTGGATCCGCGCTGGCCGCAGGTCGGGGCGCGGCTGCGGGTGCGGGTGGGGGCCGGGCCGCTGACGCTGGACGACAGCTGTGTCGTACGGATCTGTGAGCCCGGACGGCGGCTGGAGCTGGAGGCGCGGGCCGATCCGTTCGGGGCCGCGCGGATCGCGATGCGGCTGCTGCCGTGGGGCGAGCACACCCTGTTCACCCTCGACTGGCATCCGCTGCGCGGGCCGGGCACCCGGATGCACGGGCTGCCGGTGGACTATCTCGTCGCCGTGCGCAACGGCATGATGCTCACCAAGTTCGCCCGGATCGCCGTACGGGAGTCACCTCCGGCGCGCTGAGCCCGTCAGCCCAGCAGGCGTCGCTCGTTCGCCGCCGCGACCGCGCCCGAACGGGTGTCCACGCCGAGTTTGTCGTACATACGGCGGAGATGGGTCTTGACGGTGGCCTCGCTGATGAACAGGGCGCGGGCGATCTCGCGGTTGGGCAGGCCCTGGGCGAGATGGGTGAGGATGTCGCGCTCGCGGGCCGTGAGAGTGGGGGCGGGGCTGCGCAGCTGGGCCATGACCCGGCCCGCGACCGGCGGGGACAGGGCCGTACGTCCCTCGGCCGCCGCGTGGATCGCCGCGAAGAGTTCGTCGGGGCCCTCCGCCTTGAGGAGGTAGCCCGTGGCGCCCGCCTCGATGGCGCGGGTGATGTCGGCGTCCGTGTCGTACGTCGTGAGGACCAGGACGTGCGGGCCGCCGGCCGGGGAGCGGTCGGCGACGAGATGGCGGGTGGTCGCCACGCCGTCCATGCCCTCGCCCAGTTGCAGATCCATCAGGACGACGTCCGGGCGCAGTTTGCGGGCCAGCGCCAGGGCCTCCTCGCCGCTGCCCGCCTCGCCGATCACCTCGATGTCCGGCGCGCTGCCCAGCAGGGCGAGCAGGCCCGCGCGGACCACCGCGTGGTCGTCGCAGAGGAGGATGCGGACGGGGGGCGCGATCATCCGGGTTGCCCTTCTGTGGGGGGCGGGGCTGTCGGGGGCGGGGCTGTGTGCAGCGGCTCCGTGGGGGGCGAGGCCGTGTGGGGCGGCTCTGTATGCAGGGGGATCGACGTATGCAGGGGGATCGACGCCGATACGACCGTGCCCTCGCCCGGCGTCGACTCCACCGTCAGCGTGCCGCCGAGCTGGCGCAGCCGGGCCCTGGACGCCGGGAGGCCGTGGCCGCGCGCCCTGCCCGAGGGCCGCTCGGCGCGGGTGTCGAAGCCGGTCCCGTCGTCCGCCACGTCCAGCACGATCTGATCGTCCAGGCAGGTCAGGGTGACCGTGACGGTACCGGCATGGGCGTGTTCTCGTACGTTGGCCAGGGCGCCCTGGGCGATACGGAGCAGCGCCGCCTCCACGGGGGGCGGGATGGGGGCCGCCGGGGTGCCCTCGGTGTGGACCCGGACCTTGAGGCCGGTCCCCGACCTGGGCCCCGACCCCGACCCACCTCCAGCCGTGGGCCCGGCCCCGGCCCCGGACTCCCGCTCCGCCACCGCCCGCAGCGCCGCGACCAGGCCGCCCGCCTCCGCCAGGTCGGCCGGGGTGAGGTCGTGCACGAAACGGCGGGCCTCGGCCAGATTGCTCTCGGCGATGGCCGCGGCGGTGTGGATGTGGCCGCGGGCGGTGACCGTGTCGGTGTCCCACAGCCGGTCGGCCGCCTGGAGCAGCATCCGCTGGCTGGACAGGCCCTGGGCGAGCGTGTCGTGGATCTCCCGGGCCAGCCGTTCGCGCTCGGCGAGGGTGCCCTCGCGGCGCTCGGTGGCGGCCAGTTCCCGGCGGGTGCGGATCAGGTCGTCGATGAGGGCGCGCTGACGGGCGGTCTGCCGTTCCATCGTGACGAAGACGGTGGTGGCGACGGCGGCCACGGCCGGGGGTGCCAGCAGGACGTTCGGATCCGGCCAGCCCGCGAGCTTCAGCTGGGCCGCCACCGTCAGCGCGGTGAGCAGACAGACCAGGGTCACGGCGGCGCGCAGCGGCAGGGTGCGCAGGCCGGTGTAGAACAACGGCACCGCGCACCAGGCGAAGCTCGGCGCCAGCACCACCAGCACCGCCCAGGCGGCCACCACCGCGCCCAGCCAGGTCACCCGGCGCAGGGTGAGCCGGGCACCGAGGGCCGGGCCGAGCACGTACAGCGCCGCCAGCAGCACCGACAGGGCGATGACCGGCGGGGACAGCGGATCGCCGGGGTGGCGGGAGAGATAGCGGGCCAGGGACGCGCCGAGCAGCACGAAGAAGGCGGTGTGCATGACGAGGGTGAGGGGGGTGTGGGTGGTGTCGTCGTCCACGGTTCCCGGTGTCGCTTCCTTGAGGCGCTCTCCCTTGAGCGGCTCCTCCTGGAGTGCCTCCGCCTCGCGCGCGTCTCCCTTGAGTGCCATCGCCTCGCCCTCCCTCCGCCTCCGCCGCTCGCACACGCTGCCGATCTGGGCAAACACCTCCATTCTTCCCTCCGCCACCCCGGCCCCCTGTCATCCGAACGGACGACCCGGCCCTCCCCCGATCCGTACGGCGGCCCGAGCCGGTCCGGCGACGGGGACGGCCCGATCCCGACCCGAGGATCGAGGCATCACCCCGACGTACACCTCGGAAAGGTCACCCACCATGCAGCAGCCCGCCAAGCACCGCACCGACAGCGACACCGGCACCGGCACCGGCACCGGCATCGACACCGCCACCGGCATCCGCACTCGCACCGCCTCCCGCCGCGCCCGCCTGTTCACCGGCGGTGCCGTCCTCGCCGTGGTCGTCGCGGGCGGCGCCGGTACGGTCGCCGCGAACGCCGCCGGTTCCGTCCCGGCCGGTGCCGCCGCCGCGCCCGTGTCCCGCGCCGCCTCCGGTGACCCGGCGCGCGGCAACCTCACGCAGTCCACCCACCTGACCGTCGACGCCGCGACCAAGGCCGCGCGGGCCGCGCTGGACGCCGCCGAGAAGGAGAACCAGCGGATCTCCGTGGCCGTCGTCGACCGCAACGGCAACACCCTGGTCACCCTGCGCGGCGACGGCGCCGGCCCGCAGTCCTACGAGTCCGCCGAGCGCAAGGCGTTCACCGCCGTCTCCTGGAACGCCCCCACGTCCGAGCTGGTCAAGCGCCTGGAGCAGACGCCGAACCTCAAGGACATCCCCGGCACCCTGTTCCTCGGCGGCGGCGCCCCGGTCACCGCCAAGGGCGCCCCGATCGCGGGCATCGGCGTCGCGGGCGCCCCGTCGGGCGACCTGGACGAGAAGTTCGCGAAGGCGGGCGTCGCCGCGCTGAACCGCTGACGCCGGTCAGCGCCCCACCCGTACCGTCCGGGTCTCGCTCACCTGGTCCAGCTCGGACACCCGGACCGTCAGTCTCATCGTCCAGGTACCCGCGAGGGGCAGGGTGAGCGTGTCGGTGGCCCAGTAGCCGCCACGATCGGTCAGCCCGGCGTCGATCGGGCCAAGTCCGTCGTCGGGCAGGGTGAACGACAGCCGCAGCTCGGGCAGGACGACGAGCCCGCCGTCCGGCCCGAAGACCACCGCCTGGACGGAGTTGTCCCCGACCCGGGCCGGGTCCAGCGTGATCTCGACCGTCCCGGACCCGCCGGGCGTCCCCGTGTCGAAGGGCACCGACACCGACGCGGTACGCGGCTGCCCCGCCACCGGCCCGGCGGCAGCCGCCTCGGCCTCGGCGCGGGCGGGCAGGGTGGCGGTCAGCACGGTGGTGACGAGGAGGACCACGAGCACGAGGGCCGCCTCGATGAGGACGGAACGGCGAAGGGCCCGGCGGTGGTGATCGGCGGAGGCGTTGGCGTCGGGGTCGGGGTCGGGGTCTGCGTAGGCGTCCTTCTCCGCGACGGGCGAGCGGTCGGAAACGCCCCCCGCGTCCACCCGGGCCACCTCACCACCCGCGCCCCCGGCGCCCACCCCCACCGGCACCCTCACCCGTACCGTGTCCACCCCCGCCCACCGCAAGGTGAACCTCCGCGAGAACCCCGCCACCCCCACCAGCACCACCACCACCGCCAGCTTCATCAGCAGCAGCCGCCCGTACGGGGTCCCGGTCAGCGCGGACGGCGAGCCCAGCCCCCGCCACGACTGATACACACCGGTCGGCACCAGCACCACCACCGCGGCGAACGCGACCCGCGAGAACCGGCTCACCACCGCGACCGTGAGCCCGCCCCCTCCCCTCCGACACAGCGTCACCAGCACCGCGGTCAGCCCGCCCAGCCACACCCCCGTCGCCAGCAGATGCAGCGTCGCGGACGCGATGGCCACCGGCACCTGGATCCCGGCCGACGCGTGCTCCGCCGCCGCCCAGGTCACCGCGAGACCGACCGCGACGGCCGCCCCCGTGCCGAGCAGTACCGGAGACCGGCGCCCGGAGAGCCGTACGAGTAGCAGGGCGGCCGGGGCCAGCAGGAGCAGCCGGGCGGCCAGCAGGATTCCGGGGCGGCCGGAGAGGGTGCGGGTCAGGCCGGCCGGGTCCAGGGCGGTCGCCGGGGCGGTGCCCGCCTCGTAGGGGGCGCGGAGCAGCAGCAGGGAGACGGTGGTGACCAGCAGCGTCCACCAGGCCGTGCGCAGCAGCGGGCCGAGAGCGGCGATGCCGGACGGGCGGCAGACCAGCGCGAAGGCCGCCGCGCCGATGAGGACCGCGCCCGCGAGATACGCGAGGTAGCGGGCCGTGTTCTGGAGGGCGCTGGTGGCCCGGTTCTGGGGCGGGCCGGTGTCCACGGCGGCCGTGGTCGGGGAGGGGGCGCCGACGGAGAAGGTGAAGGCGCCGGAGACGGGGTGACCGTCGGAGGACACCACCCGCCAGGCCACGGTGTAGGTGCCCTCGTCCAGAACGGCGGCGGGAAGCGTGACCCGGACGGCCTCGGAGCTGCCGGGGGCGTGGGCGACGGACTCCGGGCGGACGCGGTGGCTGCCGGGGTCGTACACCCGTATCGAGCCCTCCAGGAGTCCGACGGACTCGGTGAAGGTCAGGGTGAGGGTGCGCGGGGCGGTGGCGGCGACGCTTCCGTCGCCGGGGTCGGTGGAGCGCAGGGCGGCGTGGGCGGACGCCGGTCCGGCACCGGCGAGGAGCAGGACCAGCAGGACGCCCAGCAGCACCAGCCCACGAAGGCACCGGATTTCGCCGGTTCCGGTTCCGCCGGTTCCGCCTCGGCCGCCGCCATGTCCGTCATCGCCCTCGCCGTCGCCCACCACGTCGTCTCTCCGTCTTCGGAAGCCTTCCGACTACGGATACGGACGACGGCCCCCTTCTGCTCAGCAACGAGCCCGCTCAGCGGCGAACCTGCTCGGCAACGAACCCGCTCGGCAACGAACCCGCTCGGCAATGAACCCCGCGTGCTCAGACATCGGTCTCCTTGACGAGTTCGTCCCAGTCGGTGACGACGGGCAGCAGTTCGCCCCTGAGCCACAGCGGCAGCTGATCGCGATGATGCGGTGAGCCGGGGACGCCGGACGCGCCGAGCGGCACCACCCAGCGGCTGTCCTCGCGCCGGGCCAGGTCCCAGACACAGCGGGCGGCCGGGCCGCGCACGGCGAGATCGGTGACGCCGGGCACGGAGGAGGTGGACAGCACACAGTCGTGGTCGCCGGAGAGCGCGGGTCGCGCGTACGGCTTCCGGGGCGCCGTCCCCAGGGCCCGCCACGGCACCAGACGGTGGGTCTCGCCCCAGGTGCGCCGGGTCAGTTCGGGCCGCCCGGCGGTCTCCTCCAGCGCCTCGCGGAGGATCGGTTCGCGGTCGATGCCGTACAGGTGTTCGGCCGTCAGCAGTCGGGTGAGGGCCCGTCCGATACGGGGGAGCAGGGCGAGCCAGGGCTGGAGCGGCTCGGGGTAGGCGGGCGGCTCGGTGAGCGGGGCGAACGCCGGGTGCGCGGCGAGCCGGCGGACGACACCGGAGCGCAGGGCGGCGAAGGCGGCGGCGTCCCGGCTGGTGGCCGCCATCCGGCGGTCCCAGCGCAGCAGCCGTGCGCGCAGGGCGAGGGCGGCGGGCGTGAGGGTGCCGTCGGGCAGCGCGGCGAGGCCGTCCAGCAGGGCTCCGGCGCTGGTCAGGACGGTGTCGGTGTGCAGGACGGCCATGTCGGCGGCGGACCAGCGGTCCCGTTCGGCGAGCCGGGCGGTGATGCGGTCGGCGCGGTGCGGGGCGGCGAACTCGACGCCGAGCGGGGTGGCGGGGCCGCGTTGGTCGGCCATCACCGCGATGCCGTCGGTGAGCGGGGCGCGGGGCGTCTCGTGCCAGCCGGTCCACTCGTGGCCGGGCGCCCAGGCGGGCACCGGGCGGACCCGGTTGGCGGCGGCCCGCGTCGGCACCCGGCCGGCCACCCGATGCAGGGTGCCGCCCTCGGTGTCGGCGGCCAGCACGACGTTGACCGGCTCGGCCCAGCGGTCGAGGGCACGGTCCACATCGGCGACCGTACGGGCGCGCAGCAGCGGCAGCAGGGCGGCGAAGCCGAGGTCGGAGGTGACGCGGGGCGGGTGCCGGAGGCTGAGGGCGAGGGGGGTGAGGTCGCCGGGGGCGAGGTCTCCGGGGGCGAGGTCTCCGGGGGTTGATTCATGCAGAGCGGCGTCACCCCGTAGGACATCACCCCATAGGACATCACCCCACAAAACCCCATCGCATACGGCATCCCCCCGGCCCTCAACCGCCCCACCGAGCCCGTCCATCACCCCACCCTCCAACCCCTCCGGCCCACCCGCGATCACCGGCCCCCGCTCGGTCTCGATCACCTCGACCGGCACCCGTTCCTCTCCGGCCACGGCCACGAACTCGGTGTGCAGCCGGGCCCGGCGCCAGGTGCCGTCGGGGCCGAGGGCCTCGACGCCGGCGCCGGTGCGCCGCAGCCGTTCGCGGTAGAGGTCCTGGTGGTCGGCCATGGCGTCGGTGAGGGCCCAGGCGACCGGGCCGGTGTGGCCGAAGTGGGCGATGCCGGGGACACCGGGCACGGCGAGGCCGAGCACGTCGAACTCGGGGCAGGCCAGCCGGATCTGCTGGTGGTCGCCGGGGTCCTCGATGACCCGGTGGGGGGCGCCGGCGAGCACGGCGTGTCCGGTGACGGTCCGTTCGCCGGCGACCAGCCAGCCGTTGCCGCCCGTGGTGCCGGGACCGTCGGCGGCGAAGAGCCCGACCGCGCCCGGCCCCAGGTGCCGTATCGCCTCCTCCCGCCAGAGCTTGAGCGGCAGGCCGGTGGACAGGACGTGGGCGGCCAGCCAGACGCCGAGCGGGGTCCAGGGCTCCCACCGGCCGGGGGCGAGACCGGTCGCCGCGAACTCGGGGGTGCGGCGGGCGCCTTCCGCGAGGGAGACGTTGACGCCGTCGACGTAGGCGCCCACCCAGTCGGCGGTCTCCGGGTCGTCGGCGGCGAGCCGGTCGAAGCAGCGGCGGGCGGTGTCGGCGAGGCGGGCGCGACGGGCGAGGACGTCCCAGGGCAGGGCGGACGGACCGAGGAAGGAGGCGGAGGTGCCGAGCAGCCGGTGGCGTCGGGTCTCCAGTTGCCAGGCGCGGTCCAGGGCGGTCACCCGGCCCTGGGCGTGGGCGAGTTCGCGGGCGCCGGGGGCGCGAAGGTGCGGGATGCCGTGGGCATCGCGGTAGATCTCGGTACTCACCCTGTCGTCCTCCGCACTCTTCTTCCCCGACCCCGACCCCGGCGACGACGACGGCGACGGCGACGACGGCTCTTCCCGGCCCTGGCGCTCCCCGGAGATCTTAGGTTAGGCTTGCCTAAGTAAACCGGTGGGGAGAGATCGTACGCGACATGTGAAGGGGCACCATGGCGCAGGGGCACGGCTGGCAGGGCAGGGTCCTGCGGCTGATGGGCGCGAAGGACTTCGTCCTGACCGTGACGGGCGTGGAGGACGTGAGCCCGGTCTACCGGCGGCTGCGGCTGCGCGACGGCGACCTGCTCACCGCGCACGGTCCGCACCCCACGATGTGGGCGCGGCTGTGGTTCGACAACGCGGGCAAGCCCCATCAGCGCGCGTACACGCTGGTCGACCCGGACCGGGAGACCGGCACCTTCTCCCTCGAATTCGCACTCCATGAGGGGTGCGCCAGTGACTGGGCGCGGGCGGCGCGACCCGGGGACACCATCGAGGCGACGGTCCAGGGCACGGGCTTCCAGCGGCCCCAGCCCGAGCCCTCGCACGTCTTCGCGATCGGTGACCCGGCCTCGCTGCCCGCGCTCAACTCCCTCCTCGACGCGTTCCCGTCGGCCCCGGCCACCCTCTGGTTCGAGGGCAGCCTCGACGGCCTGCCGAGCCGCGCCGACGCCGACCGCCACGAGGTCCGCGCGATCCCCCGCCAGGGCTCCGCCCTCACCGACCGCGTCCGCGCCGAACTCCCCGGACTCCTGCGCGCGACCCCGCACCCGTACGTGTGGATCGCCTGCGACACGGCGACGACCCGCACCCTGTCGTCGTACGTACGCAGGGAACTGGGCGTGCCGAAGGAGCGGACGCACGCGCTGGGGTACTGGCGCGCGTAACCGCGAGGGGCGGGGGATCATCGACGCATGGACGTCAGCCTTCACCTGGCCCAGGACCCGGACGCCGACGCGCTGCTCGGCCGCTCGCCGCTCGCCGCGCTGGTGGGGATGCTGCTGGACCAGCAAGTGCCGATGGAATGGGCCTTCAGAGGACCTCGTACGATCGCCGACCGGCTCGGCGCCGACGATCTGGACGCGCACGAGATCGCCGCGCGCGACCCGGAGGCGTTCGCGGCGCTGCTCTCCGAGAAACCGGCCGTGCACCGCTACCCGGGGTCGATGGCGCAGCGCGTCCAGCAGTTGTGCCAGTACCTGGTCGAGCACTACGACGGTGACGCCGAGGCGGTCTGGCGGGGCGTGGCCGGCGGCGCCGAGCTGCTGAAGCGGCTGGAGCAACTGCCCGGCTTCGGCAAGCAGAAGGCCCAGATCTTCCTCGCCCTGCTCGGCAAGCAGCTCGGCGTACGGCCGACGGGCTGGCGCGAGGCCGCCGGGGCGTACGGCGAGACCACGTCGTACCGCTCGGTCGCCGACATCACCGGCCCGGAGTCGCTCGCCAAGGTCCGGGCCCACAAACAGGAGATGAAGGCGGCGGCGAAGGCCGCCAAGACGGCGACGTCGGCGACGACGGGGAAGTCAGGGACGTCGGGGAAGCCGACGACGGGGAAGCCAAGGACGTCGGGGAAGCCAAGGACGTCGGCGACGTCGGCGAAGCCAGGGAACCCGGCGAAGAAGAAGGCGTAGGGCCGGGCGGCGGTCAACCGCTTGGACCTCCCGGGTGGCGGGTCCGCCGGGCGCGATCCAAGCATGGATCATGACCGAGCCATCGAGCGGTCCCTCCTGGGATCCCGAGTACGACGACCGCAAGGTTCACGGCGGCCGGCACACCGCGGCCTCGCCATCCGGCGCCGGCGGCTACGAGCCGGAGCCGCCCTTCGAGGGCCCGCTGCACGCCCTGTCCCGCGCCGCCTGGCAGGTGGTGCTGGTCACCGGCATCGCGTCGCTGATCCTGGGCGTGCTGATCCTTGTCTGGCCCGGCGCCTCCCTGCGGGTCGCGGGCATCCTCTTCGGCCTCTACCTCCTCGTCAGCGGCGTCTTCCAGCTCGCCGCGGCCTTCGGCACCCACCGCACGACCTCGCTGCGGGTGCTCGCGTTCATCAGCGGCGCGGTGTCGATCCTGCTGGGCCTGTTCTGCTTCCGCGGCCCGACCCAGTCGATCCTGCTGCTGGCCCTGTGGATCGGCATCGGCTGGCTGATCCGCGGCATCACCCAGACGCTGGCGGCGTCCTCCGACAGCGCGATGCCCGCCCGCGGCTGGCAGATCTTCCTGGGCATCGTCACCTTCCTCGCCGGGATCGTGCTGATCGTCTCCCCCTTCGAGTCGATCGCCGTACTGACCCTGGTCACCGGCATCTGGCTGCTCGCCGTCGGCATCGTCGAGATCATCACCGCCGTGATGATGCGGGGACGCGCACGAGAGGTGCCCCGGACGCTGTGAACGAGGGGCGCGGCCCGGCTGGCGTCCGGGAGACCGGGGGAGAAGGTCCACGCCGGGCGGCCGGATCGCCGATCCGGCACGCGTTCCCCGGCGGGCTGCCCGCCGTACGGAGTGCCGTACGGACTGCCGTACGAACCACCGGACCGCCCGTCGCGCTGCCCTGGGCGGACCGGACGGTGATGCCCCGGCACCACGCCCACCACCCCACCTGGTGGCTGCGGACCGCCGTCCTGCTGCTCGCCCTCCTGGTACCGGGCACGCACACCGGAGCGCACGCCCTGCCGCTCACGGTGGGCGTCCACGAGAACGGCGGTACGGCGGCCGAGTGCGACCTCCTCGACTCCGCCCTGCGCCCGGTCACCCGGGTCTCCCGCCGTCCGGTCACCGCCGCGCGCCCCGTCCCCGAACGCCCCGCCCCGCCGGGCCGCGCCGCTCACCGCCCGCACCCCGCGCCGCCCGCCCCCTCGTACTCCCTGCACCACCTGCGCTCGGTGGTCCTGCGCTGCTGACGGGCCCCGCCCCGGAAACAGCCCCCACCCCCCGAGCGAGGTAGAACGTCATGCCCAGCGACCCGTACGCCGTCCTGCGTGCCCTGCTGCGCGCGGAAGCCCGCCGCAACCCGCCCGAGCCGGAACCCGAACCACAGCAGCCCGCACCGCGCCCCGCCCCCGTCCTGCGGGAGCGGCAGCGCGGCTGACCCGGAGCCGGACGCCTCACGCCGGGGCGTCCGGCTCGGCGACGACGGGCCGCTCCGGCCGCTCCCCCGGCCCGAGCTGCGCCGGGCGGCACTCTGGATTAGCGTCACTTGAGGGGGCACGTCCGAGAGGTGGCATGCCATGGCAGGCAAGTTCGAGATGTACAAGGACAGGTCGGACAAGTACCGGTTCCGGCTCAAGGCGGGCAACGGCGAGATCATCGCGGTCGGCGAGGCCTACGAGACCAAGGCGTCGTGCCTGCACGGCATCGAGTCCGTGAAGGCGAACGCAGCCGGTGCGCCGGTGGTCGAGAAGGAACCGACCCTCTAGGCGACCGGCACCCGGCGACCGACACCCCGGGCGAACAGACCCGCACAGGCGGCGGATCCGGACCCATGGGCCCGGCGGACAGCGCCGATTCGATGGCCGCGGTGGCGGGCTCGCCGCCGCTCAGGTCAGTCCCCCGCCCCGCTCAGGTCGGACCTCCGCCCGAACCCGCGCCCACCGCCCTTCCGTTCTGCCCCGAATGAGGGCATCTTTCCGGGCTCGTACTGCCTCTCCATGGCTGCGCCGCGAAGCGCTTGGCCGGTAGGCTTTCCGTGTGATCTTCAAGCGCATCGGAAACGGCCGGCCGTACCCCGACCATGGCCGGGACAGCACCCGGCAGTGGGCGGACGTCGCGCCGCGCCCGGTCCGCCTCGATCAGCTCGTCACGACCAAGCAGCAACTCGACCTGGAGACGCTGCTCGCCGAGGACTCGACCTTCTACGGCGATCTCTTCGCGCATGTCGTCAAGTGGCAGGGCGATCTCTATCTGGAGGACGGACTGCACCGCGCGGTCCGCGCCGCGCTCCAGCAGCGTCAGGTGCTGCACGCGCGCGTCCTGGAACTCGGCTGACCCAGCCGACCCGACAGCACCCTGAGTCCCCCCTGCGCCCCCTGCCCCCTGACCCCACTCGGGCCCATCCGTTGGCCCTTTCGGGTTGACCGGGCCACGTCGAATGATCATCTAGTAGGCATCACCGCTCGGGCGCACTACGCTGCGCTCATGAGCATGCTGACTCCCCCCGGCATGGGTGGCCAGTACCGGATCACGGGGGACAAGTTCCCGCGAATGCGCCGGCCCCGGCGGCGGGGCAGGCTCGTGCTCGCCCTGGTGGCCTCGACGACCGCGATCGGGTTGATCGGCTGGGGCACGTTGCAGCTCATCGACGTCTTCACCGGTGGCGGCGACAGCGCGGCGGCGGCGAGTGCGGACGGGCGCTGTCCCGGATCGGCGAGTCCGTCACCCCGTGCGGGTGCCTCCGCGCGGGCGGGCGGAGCGGCGGAAGGACCGGCCCAGGGCTCGGCCGCCGTGCCGGCCCCCGGCACGATCACGGTGAACGTCCTCAACGCCACCACCCGCGCCGGGCTGGCCAAGAAAACCGCCGACGAACTGGCGAAACGTGGCTTCAAGATCGGTGAGGTCGGGAACGCGGCGAAGCAGTACGACAAGAAGGTGAAGGGCGCCGGGATACTGCTCGGGCCGAGCGCCTCCCTGAACACCTCGCTGCCGGTGCTGGCGACCCAGCTCGCGGGCGCGGAGCGGCGCACCGATGCCGGGCGCAAGGGCACGGAGGTGGATCTGATCCTCGGTGACGCCTTCAAGCAACTGACCGTGCGGGCCACGGCCGACCAGGCCCTGACGGCCCTGACGTCACCTTCACCGACGCCGAGCGGGACCACGAAGGGCTGCTGACCGTCGGGGGCCCGACGGGGTGCCGGCGGGACAGGACCTCGCTCCCGCCCACCACCGCGGCGTCCCTACTCGGCCGCCCCATACATACGATCCCCCGCGTCCCCCAGCCCCGGCACGATGTACCCCTGCTCGTTGAGCCGTTCGTCGACCGACGCGGTGACGACGGTGACCGGCGTGCCGGCGAGTTCGCGTTCCATGATCTCGACGCCCTCGGGGGCGGCGAGCAGCACCACGGCGGTCACATCGTCGGCGCCGCGCCGGATCAGCTCCCGGATCGCGGCGACGAGCGTGCCCCCCGTGGCCAGCATCGGGTCGAGGACGTACACCTGGCGTCCGGAGAGGTCCTCCGGCATGCGGGTGGCGTACGTGGACGCCTGGAGGGTCTCCTCGTCGCGGATCATGCCCAGGAACCCCACCTCGGCGGTCGGCAGCAGCCGGACCATGCCGTCCAGCATGCCGAGCCCGGCCCGCAGGATCGGCACCACCAGGGGACGCGGGTGGGACAGCTTGACTCCGGTCGTCTCGCTGACCGGCGTGGCGATGTCGACCTGCTCGGTGCGCACGTCCCGCGTGGCCTCGTAGGCGAGCAGGGTGACCAGTTCGTCGGCGAGCCGGCGGAAGGTCGGGGAGTCGGTGCGCCGGTCGCGCAGCGTGGTGAGCTTGTGAGCGACCAGGGGGTGGTCGACGACGTGGAGACGCATGCCCATAACAGTAACCGCGGCCCCTCCACCCGCGCGCTGGCATCAAACCGCCCATCCGGGGGAAAATGGGATGGACCGACCGGGGTGGTGAAACCATGCGTGACCTGCCGGACCTGCCGGACCCATCAGATCCAGCGGGCCCAGCGGACCTGCCGGGCCCACGGGATCCAGCGGGCCCAGCGGACCCGTCCAACCCACCGGTCCGACGGGACCCACCGGACCCGGCGGACCCACCGGACCCGGCGGACCCACCGGACCCGGCGGCTCCGCCGGACGTGGGCGACTCGGCCCGGGGGTCGGCCCAAGAACCCACGCGGCGGCCGACCCGGCAGCCCACCCGGCAGTCGGCCCGGCGGCCCGCCCGGGAATCCGCCCCAAAATCCGCCGGGGAGCCGGAGGCCCAGGAGCCCACAGAGCAACCCCCGCCGCAGCCCCCGCCACAACCCACCCGGAAATCGGCCCGACAACCCGCCCGGAAGTCGCCCCAGGGTCCCACCCGGCAGCCGACCCAGGAGCCCGCAGGGCAGTCCGCGCGGGAGCGGGCACAGCAGCCCACACAGGAGCCCCCGGCGGACTCCGCCCAGGACCCGGATGCCGGAGCGCGCGAGGCGGATGCCGAGCGCCGGAGGCGCCGGGCGCAGTTTCTGCGGGAACTCTCCGAGGCACGCGCACTGCGCGATCGGGTGCAGCCCCGCCGGGCCAAGACCGCCCGGTTGCGGCACGCGATGCGCATGCGAACATTCCGCTGGTAGACCCGCCGGGCGGACCACGCCGGGAAGATCCGTGCGGCGTACGGGCGTTGACCGGGTGGTCGTGCGAGGCGCCGCAGGAAACCCGCGTACGATCCGCACGTGGTGGCGACAAGTGCGCTGGTGACTCTTTGCTCACGTGCGATCAAAAGTGCCAGACACAGGGAGCCGAAGACGTCCCCTGGACGCCTTGTTTCTGCCACGATTCCGAGTGGGTGGGGCTCGGAGCACCGCTCCTCCACCCGCGACCTCCGCCGGGGGGACCCCCAACCGGCACGCCTATGACCAGTGGGAGAGTCACGGTGTACTTCGCCGCACTGCTCGCGCGCACCGAAGACGGGTGGGAAGCGAGCGATACAGAGCTCGACGATGTGGAGACCCTGTCGGATCTGGCCGACCTGGCCCGGGAAGCCGCTCCGGACGAGGACACGGTGCTCGTTCTGATCGAGCAGGAGGACGCCTGGTTCGGCGTCGTCCGCTTCGACGGCGAGGACGACGCCCGGATCTATGTCTCCGACGCTCTCGCCGCTGCCCGCAGCAGCTACGGCGAGATCCTGCTCACCGACGAACTGCTCGGCCGGGATCCCGACGACCCCGGCGACGACCTGGACGCCCTCGATCTCGACGGCACCGAGGACGGCGAGAACGACAACGAGAACGACGACACGGACGACGCCACCGGCGACGATTCGCTGCCGCACGGCCCCGTCGGCGACCGGGCCATCCTCGACGACCTCGGCGTCAGCGAGAAGGAGCTGCTGTCGCTGTCCGGGGACGCCGTGGGCGAGATCGCCGACGCCCTGGGCGCCTCGGAGGTGCTGGAGACCGTGCGCTGACCGCGATGCCCCCGCCCCCCGACCTCGACCCCGCTCCCGACCCGGTACGTGACCCCTGGCGGGCCGCCATGCGGCTCGCCCTGGACCAGGCCGGACGGGCCGTCGCCGGTGGTGACGTGCCCGTCGGAGCCGTCGTACTGGCCCCGGACGGCACGACCGTGCTGGCCACCGGGCACAACGAGCGCGAGGCCACCGGCGACCCCACCGCGCACGCCGAGGTGCTCGCGGTACGCCGGGCCGCCGCCGCGCTCGGCCGGTGGCGGCTCACCGGCTGCACCCTGGTGGTCACCCTGGAGCCCTGCACGATGTGCGCGGGCGCCCTGGTGCTGGCCAGGGTCGACCGGGTCGTCTACGGCGCCCGGGACGCCAAGGCGGGCGCGACCGGCTCCCTCTGGGACGTCGTACGCGACCGCCGGCTCAACCACCGGCCCGAGGTGATCGAGGGCGTGCTCGCCGACGAGTGCGCCCGCCTCCTGACCGACTTCTTCCGCACCCGCTGAGCCGTCCCCCGACGGCCGGATACCGATTTCAGACCATGCCGCGCCTTGTTGTAAGGTCTCTCTCGGTAGCGTGTCCGAGCGGCCGAAGGAGCTCGCCTCGAAAGCGAGTGTGGCGCAAGTCACCGAGGGTTCAAATCCCTCCGCTACCGCCACCGAGAAGGGCCCCGTCGAAAGACGGGGTCCTTCTTCTGTCGGACCCTTTGCCGGACCGGTGACGGTCCTGGACCGGTGTGGGTCGGGGAAGACGGTCGCGAGGGATCGGCCGTCTCCCCCGGCGGGGGTGGACCCTCAAGTACGCGCCGGTCACGGGGAGACCGGTGGCGCGTACCCCGCAGTGAAGGTCCGTCCCGGCCGCCGCGGACTCCTGCCAGAACCGCTTCGGCCTCGTCCCCATGGTGGTCCGCGCGGCGGTCCGGGGCACGGTGGCGAACGGCCCCGCCGATTGGGCCGTTGGTCCTCAAATCACGCGTGAAGCTACACTCACCGCCGGCAGCAGCGAGGGCAGTCCCAGGGGAGGCCGCGGTGGCGGTGAACGCGAAGAAGATCGCCGTCTATCTACTCGTGGTCTTCGTGCTGTATTTGATCATCACGGATCCGGCGAAGGCAGCGGACTACGTCCAGATAGTGTTCGAAGGCATATCGGACGCCGCCAGGGCCATCGGTGACTTCATGACCTGGGCCGCCAACGGAGGTAAGTGATGATCCGCCATCTGGTTCTGCTCAAGCTCAACGAAGGCGTGGAGCGTGACGACCCCCGGGTCGTCGCGGGCGTCGAGGCGTTCACCGCGCTCGGCGGCACGATCGCGGAACTCCGCTTCTGGGAGGTGGGCTGGAACATCAGCGACCGCCCCATCGCGTACGACTTCGCGATCAACTCGGCGGTCGACGACGCCGACGCCCTCAAGCGCTATCTGGACCACCCGGCCCACCAGGCGGGCGTGGCGTTGTGGCGCGAGTTCGCCACCTGGGTCGTCGCCGACTACGAGTTCTGAGAAACGGCCGGTCAGACCGGCCCGCAGAGCCCGCGCAGAGCCCTTCGCCGCAATGGCGGAGGGCTCCTTCGCGTCACATGAACCCATGCGTGAACCCACGTATGAATCCACGTATGAAGCAATTCACCCTCAACACGGAGTAATACGGTGCTTGCACACAGTGCACATGTCTTGTGATGCTATGACCGCTTTTGACGGATGAGTTGACAGATTACGAGGTGGAGTTGACCGTGCCGGCCAGTACTGCGCCTCAAGCACCGCCCCAGGGCTCCCCGGCGGACACGCCCCGGCGGCCCCCGATGGGCGCACCCCAGCAGTCCCCGGCGGTCCTACAGCCCCCGGTGGTCCTGCAACCCCCGGCGGTCCTACAGCCCTCGACAGACCCACGGTCCCCGGTGGACCCACAGTCCCCGGTGGACCCACAGTCCCTGGCGGACCCACAGTCCTCGACGGACCCGCAGCCCCCGGCGGACAGCCCCCCGCCGCAGCCCCCCATCGCCGCCACCCCGCAGCGCAGCACCCGGGGGGCGGACACCCGGGCGCTCACCCAGGTGCTGTTCGGGGAGCTGAAGCAGCATCAGCCGGGCACGCCGGAGCACAACCGGGTGCGCGGCGCGCTCATCGAGGCCAATCTCCCGCTCGTGCGCTACGCCGCCGCCCGCTTCCGCTCCCGCAACGAGCCGATGGAGGACGTGGTCCAGGTCGGCACCATCGGGCTGATCAACGCCATCGACCGGTTCGACCCGGAGCGGGGCGTGCAGTTCCCCACCTTCGCCATGCCGACGGTCGTCGGGGAGATCAAGCGCTACTTCCGGGACAACGTCCGCACGGTCCACGTACCGCGTCGCCTGCATGAGCTGTGGGTGCAGGTGAACAGCGCGACCGAGGACCTGACCACCGCCTTCGGGCGCTCCCCGACCACCGCCGAGATCGCCGAGCGGCTGCGGATCTCCGAGGACGAGGTGCTCTCCTGCATCGAGGCCGGGCGGTCGTACCACGCGACCTCGCTGGAGGCCGCCCAGGAGGGCGACGGCCTGCCCGGACTGCTGGACCGGCTCGGCTACGAGGACCCGGCCCTGGACGGGGTCGAGCACCGGGATCTCGTACGGCATCTGCTGGTTCAGCTTCCGGAACGTGAACAGCGAATTCTGCTGCTGCGGTACTACAGCAATCTCACGCAGTCCCAGATCAGCGCCGAACTCGGCGTCTCGCAAATGCATGTCTCCCGGCTGCTGGCGCGCAGTTTCCAGCGGCTGCGGACGGCGAACCGCATCGACGCCTGACGGCCGCGCCCGGCCCGGGGTGGCCGGAAGCGGCCCGCGCCGGGCCGGAAGCGGAGCGTCCGGTGACGCGTGACCGGCTGGGCGGCAGGGACGTATCCGGAGCGGGCGGGCCGCCGGTGGGCCGGGGCACCCGGACGAGCCCGGTGGCCGGTCCGGATGAGACCGGCGGGCGGATCGGGTGCGACCGGTGAGCGGTCCGGGTGCGACCGGTGGGCGGACCGGCGCACAACCGAAAGCGAGAGCGATCTGTCACCTCCGCGAGCGAATCGCCCACCAGGGATGTTGGTGGCGGATTCGGGCTGAAAAACCGTCACACCCCCTTTTTCCAGGGCCGATTCGCGTCTCGCATGTCGACATGTCACTACAGCGTGTTGCCGACATGTGACATTCTGCGGGAAGCGCGTTTGCCGTGGCTCCGGCTCCGGTATTCAGGTGAAGGCTGCGCTCCTCGGCAGAGGAGCGGCCACGACCGTCCCGCGACCCAAAGGGGGTGGCATGTCCGCAGACCAGGGCAGCTCGAAGGTGCTCACGCTGACGAAGAGCGATGCGCCCGAGGCGCTCGACACGCTCGGCCCCATCGACGTCATCGACGCCACGTCGGCTCTCCCGGCCGTCCCGGCCCCGGCCGTACCGGCCGCCTCGGAAGCCATCGACACCCGCACCCTGTCCCGCTCGCTGTTCCTGCGGCTCGCCGCCCTCGACGAGAACAGCCCCGAGCGGGCCTATGTCCGGGACACCTTGATCGAGCTGAACCTTCCGCTGGTGCGGTACGCGGCGGCCCGGTTCCGCTCACGCAACGAGCCGATGGAAGACATCGTCCAGGTCGGCACCATCGGGCTGATCAAGGCGATCGACCGGTTCGACTGCGAACGCGGGGTGGAGTTCCCGACGTTCGCCATGCCGACCGTCGTCGGCGAGATCAAGCGGTTCTTCCGGGACACCTCGTGGTCGGTACGGGTGCCGCGCCGGCTCCAGGAGCTGCGGCTGGCCCTCACCAAGGCCAGCGACGAACTCTCCCAGAAGCTGGACCGCTCCCCGACGGTCACCGAGCTGGCCGCGGTCCTCGGTGTCTCCGAGGAGGACGTGGTCGACGGCCTGGCCGTGGGCAACGCCTACACCGCGTCCTCGCTGGACTCCCCGGCGCCCGAGGACGACGGCGGCGAGGGCTCCCTCGCGGACCGCCTCGGCTACGAGGACACCGCGCTGGAGGGCGTCGAGTACCGCGAGTCCCTCAAGCCGCTGCTGGCCAAGCTGCCGCCCCGCGAGCGCCGGATCATCATGCTCCGCTTCTTCGCCAACATGACCCAGTCCCAGATCGGCGAGGAGGTCGGCATCTCCCAGATGCACGTCTCCCGGCTGCTGACCCGGACCCTGGCGCAGCTCCGCGAGGGCCTGATCTCGGACTAGAGGCCGGGAGGCCGGGTATCCGGAGTATCCGGGGTATCCGGCCGAGGTCACCTTGCGGGGGGGGATCCGCCCCCGCACTGCTTCTTTACTGGCGTGCCGTCAGCCACATTGGCCGCTTTCCGCGTGCGGGGGGGCGGAGGCGACGGTTCCGTGGCGGTGGGCTCAGGAGACGGCTCCGTGGGCTCGGGAGACGGCCGTACGTCGTCGGCGGCGCCGCCTTCGCAAGGAGTACGGCTTCGGCGGCGCCGGGTGGAAGCGGGGCTTCCCCCTACTTCAGCGCCAGCCAGGCCACCGCCGCCACGATCACGACCGCCGCGACCACGCCGAGGATCAGGCCCAGCCTGGGGCCCGAGGAGGTCTGCTGGGGGCGGCTGCTCTGGGGGTCGTCGACGAAGGCGCGGAACATCTGAGTGCTGCCCGCGGGGTCCGGGGTGCCCTGGGGATTCTGGGAGTTGGCCATGGGTCGAGACGTTCGCTTCGTCGGCGGCGCCGCCTATGGGGGGGGTTCGGTGGGGGGGGTGGTGATGTCACCCGGAGTTGGGTCTTCTGGGGGCTGTGCCCCCAGACCCCCCTTTCGGCCTGAACGGCCTCGTCCTCAATCGCCGGACGGGCTCAGAAGACACCTGCCGTCCACCGGGCTCCTCCCCCGCCCCACCTGCCTCTTTACACCCGTCAATACTTGCCTTTGCCAAACTTTTGCTGCCCTCAGCATCCTTTTATTTGCCTGCGACAACCATCCGCTTTTAAGGTTGCCTCAAGCAACGATCTTGGGGAGGGCTGGGTGGCGGAGTCGACGCAGTACGCCGAACTGGCGCGGCAGCTCAGTGCCGTTGGCGCGGTCAAGCGGGAGTTGGCGCGGATCGCGCCCGCTTCCTGTCCGGCCGGATCGATCGCCGCCCTGATGGTGATCGACCAGCACGGGGACATCCGGATCGGGCAGCTGGCGGAGTCGCTGGTCGTGGACATGTCCGTCACCAGCCGGCACGTCGCCCATCTCGCCGACCGTGGGCTCATCGAACGCAGCTGTGACCCCGCCGACAAACGCTCCCGCATTCTGCGGTTGACCCCCGCCGGGCACGAGGTGCTCGACGACATGCAGCGGCGCACCACCGCGCTGGTGGCCGAGCGGCTGAGCGACTGGACCGAGGGCGAGATCGGGGACCTGACCCGGCTGATGGCCCGGCTGCGGGCGAGTTTCAGCGAGCATCGGCCGAGTGCTATTGCGAACGTCTGACCGTCGAACGTCAGTTCAGGCAGTGCCGTCAGTGCAGTCGGCGCGGTCAGTGCGGTCAGTGCGGTCGATTCAGTCCACCCCGACACCCGTACATCTGCGCACGTAGAGGAAGAAAAGGAAGTCCATGGCAACAACCACACCAGCCGGTGTGCGGGCGCACGCCAAGCATGGGGGAGGCTCCCACGGCGAAGCCATGTCGCACCGGCAGATCATGGAGGCGCTGACCGGGCTGCTGCTCGGCATGTTCGTGGCGATCCTGTCGTCGACGATCGTCTCCAACGCGCTGCCCGACATCATCACCGACCTCGGCGGCGGCCAGAGCGCGTACACCTGGGTCGTCACCGCCGCGCTGCTGGCGATGACCGCGTCCACCCCGCTGTGGGGCAAGCTCTCCGATCTGTTCTCCAAGAAGCTGCTGGTCCAGATCGCCCTGGTGATTTTCGTACTGGGCTCGGCGGCGGCCGGACTCTCGCAGAACCCGGCGACCCTGATCATCTTCCGTGCCGTGCAGGGCATCGGCATGGGCGGGCTGTCGTCGCTGGCCCAGATCATCCTCGCGGCGATGATCTCCCCGCGCGAGCGCGGCCGGTACAACGGCTACCTCGGCGCCACCTTCGCCACCGCCATGGTCGGCGGCCCGCTGATCGGCGGTGTCATCACCGACACCTCCTGGCTCGGCTGGCGCTGGTGCTTCTACGTCGGCGTGCCCTTCGCGATCGTCGCCCTGGTCGTGCTCCAGCGCACCCTGCATCTGCCCGTCGCCAAGCGGCGGGTGAAGGTCGACTGGGCCGGGGCCTTCCTCATCACCGCCGCCGTCAGTCTGCTGCTGGTCTGGGTCACCTTCGCCGGGAGCAAGTACGACTGGGTGTCCTGGCAGACGTACGCCATGGTCGGCGGGACGCTCGCGCTGCTGCTGCTGTTCGTGTTCACCGAGTCCCGGGCGAGCGAGCCGATCGTCCCGCTGCGGCTGTTCCGCAACCGGACCATCTCGCTGGCCTCGCTGGCCTCGCTGTTCGTCGGCATCGCGATGTTCACGGGCACGATCTTCTTCTCCCAGTACTTCCAGCTCGCCCGCGACAAGTCGCCCACCATGTCCGGCGTCATGACCATCCCGATGATCATGGGTCTGTTCCTGTCCTCCACGGTCTCCGGCCGGATCATCACCCGCACCGGACGCTGGAAGAGCTGGCTGCTCATCGGCGGCGTCCTGGTGACCGCCGGACTCGGGCTGCTGAGCACCATCGAGTACGACACCGCCTACTGGCACGTGGCGATCTACATGGCCCTGCTGGGTCTCGGCGTCGGCATGATGATGCAGAACCTCGTGCTGGCCACCCAGAACCAGGTCGCCCCGAGCGACCTCGGTGCCGCCAGCTCGGTCGTGAACTTCTTCCGCTCCCTGGGCGGCGCCGTCGGCGTCTCCGCCCTCGGCGCGGTCCTCGCCCATCGGATCACCCACTACGTCGAGCAGGGCGCCGCCTCCCTCGACCCGCGGTCGGCCGCCCAACTGGCCGGCGGCGGCGACACCAGCGGCGCCCTCCCGGACATGAACGCCCTGCCCGGCCCGATCCGCACCCTCATGGAGAGCAGCTACGGCAGCGGGATCGCCGATGTCTTCCTGTACGCGGCGCCCATCGCCCTGCTCGCCCTGCTCTGCGCCCTGTTCATCAAGGAGGTGCCGTTGCGCACCCAGGGGGCGCTGGCCCAGGCTGCCGCCGAGGCGGCCCCGGGTCCGGCGGGGAGTGAGGGAGCGGCGGGAATGGCAGGGGCGGCGGGAGCGGCGGAGGCTGCGGTCGCCGAGGTGAAGGTGCCGGTCATGGTCGGCGCCGCGTCGGTCGGCGATTCGGCCGGCGATTCGGTCACCGGATCGGTCGGCGGATCGGTCGGTGGATCGGCCGGTGCGGAGATCGGCGGCACCCGGCGGCTCGCCGGCGTCGCCTCCGCCACGTCCGAACCGGCGTTCGGCGCCGCCTCCGGTTCCGGTGGTGGCACGATCCCCGTGCGCGGGACCGTGCACGGGGCCGAGCACGCGCCCGTGCCGCAGGCCGCCGTCACCCTGATCTCGCTGGGCGGGCGGCAGCTCGGCCGCTCGATCGCCCAGGGCGACGGCTCCTACGCGCTCGACGCGCCCGGCGCCGGATCGTACGTCCTGATCGCCTCCGCCGACGGGTTCCAGCCACAGGCGTCCACGATCGTCGTGAACGGTGAGCCGTTCTCGTACGACATCCTGCTCAGCGGGACCAGTGGGCTGACCGGTGTGGTGCGGGCCGCGGTGGGCGGGCTGGCGGTCAAGGACGCGATGGTGATCGTCACCGATGTGCGCGGGGATCTGCTGGCCACCCAGACCACCGGCGAGCAGGGCGAGTTCGTGCTCGCGGAGCTGGTGCCGGGGCCGGTGACCGTCGCCGTCACCGCCGCCGGTTTCCGGCCACGGGCGCTGCCCGTGGAGGTCGGGGGCACCGGGGTCACCCGGATCGAGGTCGACCTGGACGCGGGGGCCCGGGTCCAGGGGATCGTCCGCGCCCCGCACGGGCCGCTCGCCGATGCCCGGGTCACCCTGGTCGACGCGGCCGGGAACGTGGCCGGCACCGCGACCACCGGGACGGACGGGGCGTACGCCTTCACCGATCTGGACAGCGGGGAGTACACGGTCATCGCGACGGGCTATCCGCCGCTGGCGACCTCGCTGACCGTCTCCGGCCACGGTGCCGACGACCACGACATCAGCCTCGCCCACCCCGGCGAGTGACCCGACAGACGACCGTTGCGCACGACCTTTGGGGAGAACGGGATGGGACTGACCGCGCAGATCCGTACGCGGGACGGGTGGGCCGTGTCGCACGCGGTCGTGACGGTGATGGACATGACCGGCACGCAGGTGCTGCGGCTGGAGGCGGACGTGGAAGGCACGGTGGCGGACCCGGCCGCGCTGGCGCCGGGGGCGTACACCGTGATCGTCACGGCGATCGGGTACGCGCCCGAGGCCCGCAGCGCGATCGTCACCGCGAGCGGCCGGGCCGAACTCGGCACGCTGACACTGGCCCGGCAGGGCGGCACCGAGCTGCCCCCGCCGGGGCCGTGGACCATCGACCCGGCGCACTCCAGCGTCGGCGCGGTCGCCCAGCACCTGGGGATCTCCAGCGTGCACGGGCGGTTCACGGAATTCTCCGGGTCGATCGAGATCGCCCCCGACGAGGTGGCCAAGTCCCGGGTGACGGCGGTGATCCGGGCCGCGTCGATCGACACCGGGAACGGGACGCGGGACGGGCATCTGCGCTCGGCCGACTTCCTGGACGTGGAGCGGTTCCCGGAGATCGGCTACCGCTCGACCGGGCTGACGACGGCGGGCCCCGACCGGTGGACCGTCCACGGCGAACTGTCGCTGCACGGGGTGGTACGGCCGGTGGATCTCGGGCTCGCCTATCTCGGCACCGGCCCGGACACCTGGGGCGGCGTCCGCGCCGCGTTCCGCGCGACGGCCGAACTGCGGCGCGAGGACTTCGCCATGCACTACAACCAGGTGGTGCGGGCGGGGATCGGGGCGATCGGTACGACGCTGAAGGTGCGGCTGGACATCCAGGCGGTGCGGGGGGAGGTGCTGCCGGAGGGCTGATGTCCCGTGCGGCCTGAGGGGCCAGTGGATCTGACGTCCTGTGCGTAGGCACGGCAGTGACAGGCAGCGGCGGCGACGGGCGCCTAGGCTGCCCGGTATGGCACCGAACATCGCGACGAACACAACGGTCTCCCTGGCCGAGCTGCTGGAATTCGTGCGTCCCCGGCACCGGGCGATCCTGCTGACCCGGCGGGCCGACGGCGCTCCGCAGGGCTCGCCGCTGGCCTGCGGGGTCGACGACTCCGGGCGGATCGTGGTCTCCACGTATCCCGAGCGGGCGAAGACGCGCAACGCCAAGCGGGACGCCCGGGTGAGTGTGATCGTGCTGAGCGACGAGTGGGACGGGCCGTGGGTGCAGGTGGACGGCACCGCCGAGGTCATCGACCCGCCGGACTCCGTCGAGCCGCTGGTGGAGTACTACCGGAACATCGCCGGGGAGCACCCGGACTGGGACGAGTACCGGGCGGCGATGGTGAAGCAGGGGAAGTCGATCGTGCGGGTGACGCCGGAACGGTGGGGGCCGATCGCCACCGGCGGTTTTCCGGCCCGGGTGGTCGAGGGCGGGCAGTGAATCGCGGTCACTTCGGCCCTTGACGCGGGCCCGCCATGGCCTCGATACCCGCGATCAGGAGGTCCGGGGCGAGGGCGAAGCCCCGGTCCAGCAGGTCACCTCGGTGATCCGGCCCCGGTCGAGGTGCGACGGCTGCCCCTCGCTTCCGCCGTTCCCCCCGTTGCCCCCGTTCCCGCCGTCCCGCCGTCCCGCCGTGACAAGGCTAGGGTCCTTCTGACGGATCACCAGAAGGACCCTGGGGTCCTCGGCCGACGACGGGCGGCTGGGGCCGGGGTTGGGGCTGGGGCTGGGGCCGCGGTGTGGCGGATGTCGGCCGGACGCCGGAAGACGGCTGGGACTGGGACTGCCTCGGCTCGGGCTGGGGCGGCTGGGTCTGCGGCGGCTGAGACTGCGGCGGCTCGGGCTGGGGCTGCGGCTGCGGCTGCGGCTCAGGCTGCGGCGGCTCGGGATGGGGCTGCGGCTCAGGCTGGGGCGGCTGGGGCTCCGGCTCGGTCCGGGACCGCGGCGGCTGGGCGGAGCCCTTCCCCACCTTCTCCCCCTCCGCGTCGATCTGCGGCAGCAGCCGGTCCAGCCACTTCGGGGTCCACCAGGCGTGCGGGCCGAGCAGTGTCATCACCGCCGGGACCAGCAGCAGCCGTACGACGGTCGCGTCGATGAGGACGCTCACGGCCAGGCCCAGGCCCAGCATCTTGACCACGATGTTGTCGCTGATGATGAACGCGGCGAAGACGCTCACCATGATCAGGGCCGCGCAGGTGATGACCCGCGCGGTGATCTCCAGGGCGTGCGCGACCGCGGCCCTGGCGTCGCCCGTGCGGAGCCAGCCCTCATGGACGCGGGAGAGCAGGAAGATCTCGTAGTCCATGCTCAGGCCGAAGATGATCGCGAACATCATCATCGGGACGTAGCTCTCGATGGGGACCGTGCCCGAGACACCGAGGGCCGGGCCGCCCCAGCCCCACTGGAAGACGGCCACGACGACCCCGTACGAGGCCGCGATGGACAGGACGTTGAGGACGGCCGCCTTCACGGCCACGAGGAGGCCGTGGAAGACCGCCAGGATGATCAGGAAGGCGAGGGCGACCACGACCCCGATGATCAGCGGCAGCCGCTCGGCGACGATGTCCCGGAAGTCGACCTGGGCGGCCGTGGAACCGGTGACATAGCCCTTGGCGGCGGTGCCCTTCAGGGCCGCGGGGAGGGTGTCGTGGATCAGCCGGTTGGTCAGGGCCGTGGTGTCGGCGCTCTGCGGGGACGCCGACGAATAGACCGTGCCAACCAGGACGTCCCCGTCCCCGGCGGGCATCAGCGGGGTGACCGTCGCCGCGCCCGGTACGGCGTTCAGGGTCCGCTGCGCCTGGGCGGCGACGGCCTGACGCTGGCCGGCGGGCACCGCGGACTGGTCGACGACGATGGTCAGCGGGCCGTTGGAGCCGGGCCCGAACGCGTCGGTCATCAGGTCGTACGCCCGCCGGTCGGTGAAGGACGTCGGGTCGGCGCCGTCGTCGATATGGCCGAGCTGGATGGAGAAGACGGGGATCGCGAGGACGACGATGGCCGTCACCCCGGCCGCCAGATAGCGCAGCGGCCGGCGCTGCACCCGCCGCGCGTACCGGTGCCACATCCCCTGCGGTGCCTCGCCGGGCGGGGCGTCGGTCTCGGCGACCGGGCGGCGTACATGCCAGCGGTCGATCTGATTGCCGATCAGCCCCAGCAGGGCCGGGACCAGCGTCAGCGCGCCGAGCACCGCCGAGATCACGGTCACCGCGGCGGCGGCGCCCAGCTTGCCGATGAAGGAGACGCCGGAGGCGTACAGGCCCGCCAGCGCCACGATCACCGTGCAGCCGGAGACCAGCACGGCCCGGCCGCTGATGGCGTTCGCCAGCCCGGCCGCGCGCACCGGGCTCGCCCCGTCGATGATCCGCTGGCGGTACCGGGTGATCAGGAACAGGGCGTAGTCGATGCCGACGCCGAGCCCGATCATCGTGGCCAGGGTCGGGGAGACGGTGGCGAAGGTGAAGGCGGCGGCGAGCAGTCCGAGGCAGGCCAGTCCGCCGATCACCCCGATCAGCGCGGTGAGCAGCGGGATGAAGGCCGCGATGACACTGCCGAAGCCGATCAGCAGCACGACGACGGCCACCGCGAACCCGATCAGCTCGCTGACCCGGTCGTTCGCCACGGGCCGGGCCAGCTCGCCCAGCGATCCGCCGTACTCGACCTGCGCCCCGGCCGCCCGCAGCGGCTGTACGGAGTCGTCGACGCCGTGCAGATAGCTCCCGCCCAGGTTGGAGGGCATCACGTCGAAGCGGACGGTGATGTAGGCCGTTCTGCCGTCGGTGGCGAGCGGGCCCACGCCCGGGGCGGCCGGCGGGGTGGTCAGCGGGTTCTGCACCGACTGCACATGCGGGAGTCTCTGGAGGCCATCGACCGTCTGCGCGATCTCGGTGCCGAGCGCGGTCAGCGGCTGTCCGGCGTCGTGCAGCACGATCTGCGCGCTGTAGCCGCTGGCCGCCGGGTAGTGCTGCTTGAGGATGTCGCTGCCGTGCTGGGACTGGGCGCCGGGCAGCTCGAAGTTGTCGGCGTAGTTGCCGCCGAAGGCGTGTTCGAGGGCTTGCAGTCCGGCCATCGCGGCCAGCCACGCCACGATGACGATCACGAAATGGCGGGCGCACCATTCCCCGAGCCGTTGCAGGAGGCCGGATCTCGCCCGGCTCAGGGCGCTTGACACGCTCTCATTGGATGCCGGGAGGATCGTCCCGGCATCCTGAGGGGGGCCACATGGGCCATATGGGCCACATGGGGCGGTGCCCCGGAGCCGCTCGCTCCGGGGCACCTGTTCATGCCGTGGATACGGCCCTCATACGGTCCTCAGCCCGCGGTGGGGCTCACCGGCTGGGTCAGGTCGTAGAACGTGCTGGTCCCGGCCGTGACCTCGGTGAAGTTCTCCTGGATCCAGGTGGAGATCTCCGCCGCGGTGCCGCCGTCACCGCCCCCGCCGAAGCCGCCGGCGACGATGAAGTAGTGGATCTGTCCCTCCTCCACGTACTGCTGGAACTGGGCCAGCGTCGGCGAGGGGTCGGTGCCGTTGAAGCCGCCGATGGCCATCACCGGGTCGCCGGTGGCCAGCTGGTAGCTCGCGGCGTTCTGGGCGCCGACGGCCGCCGCCGACCAGGTGAACCCGTCGGAGTCCTCCAGCAGTTGCTTGGCCTCGTCGCTCACGGCGGCCCCGTCGAGCAGGCCGCCCATCGCGCCGCCACCGCCCGCGCCGCCGCCCGTACCGCCACCGGTGCCGCCGCCCTGTTCGGTGCCGCCGCCCGGGGCCTGGCCGCGCGTTCCGCCGCCGAAGCCGCCACCGGCGGGGGGCTGCCCCGTCTGGCCGCCGCCCTGCTGGCCCTGGGTGCCGGGCGGGACGCCACCGGCGCGGGTGCCACCCCCGGCACCACCGCCGCCGCCGAAACCGCCCCCGCCGCCCCGGCCGCCCGCGACCGCCGGACCGGCCGTCACGATCGACCCGGTGTGCCCCACGTCGAGCGTGCTCAGGGTGTACGCCGTCGGACCCGCGAGCGCGGCGACCGCGCCGAGTCCGAGGACGCCGAGGGTCAGCGGACGGCCGAGCCGGGTGACGAAGACCAGACCGAGCGCGGCGGTCAGACCGCCGATCAGCACCAGCCACTTCAGCCACGGCACATAATCGGCCGACTGGTTGAGCAGCACGTACCCCCAGGCCGCCGTCGCCGTGAGGGCGCCCGCGAGGGTGAGCGAGGCCCAGGCCCGGGCGCGCTCCTCCCACAGCACGCTCGCGCCCATGCCGATCAGCGGGGCGATGTAGGGGGCGAGGGCGACGGTGTAGTACTCGTGGAAGATGCCCTGCATGAAGCTGAACACCACCATGGTGATCAGCATCGCGCCGCCCCACAGCAGGAACGCCGAGCGGGCGGTGTCCGTGCGCGGCGCCCTGCGCAGCAGCCAGATCGCCGCGAGGAGCAGGATCAGCGCGGCGGGGATCAGCCAGGAGATCTGGCCGCCGACGGTCGAGGTGAACATCCGGTCCCAGCCGACCTCGCCGCCGCCGCGCCCGCCGCCCCCGCCGACGCTGCCGGTCTCCTCGCCGTTGAGCCGCCCGAGGCCGTTGTAGCCGAAGGTCAGCTCCAGGAAGGAGTTGGTCTGCGAGCCGCCGATGTACGGGCGGGAGGACGCCGGCCACAGTTCGACGATCGCGACCCACCAGCCGCCCGCGAGGACCACCGCGAGCCCGCCGAGCAGTACCTGGCCGATCCGCTTGCGCACGCTCGTCGGCGCGAGGACGAGATAGACGAGGGCCAGCACCGGCAGGATCAGGAACGCCTGGAGGGTCTTGACCAGGAAGGCCAGGCCGATCGCCGCGCCCGCCCACATCAGCCACTTGGTCTGCGCCCGCTCCAGCGCGCGCAGGGTGCAGTACACGGCGGCGGCCATCAGCAGGGCGAGCGCGGCGTCCGGGTTGTTGAAGCGGAACATCAGCGCGGCGACCGGGGTCAGCGCGAACACCGCCATGGTGATCAGCCCGGCCCCGGCGCTGAACCGGCGGCGGACGGCGGCGTACAGCACGCCTGCCGTGGCAACCGCCATCAGCACCTCGGGGAAGAGGATCGCGAAGGAGTTCAGCCCCAGCAGCCGTACCGACAGGGACATCGGCCACAGCGACGCCGGTGGTTTGTCGACGGTGATGGCGTTGCTCGCGTCGAGCGAGCCGAAGAAGAACGCCTTCCAGGACTCGCTGCCCGCCTGGACGGCGGCCGAGTAGAAGGAGTTGGCGTATCCGGAGGAGGTGAGGTTCCAGGTGTAGAGGGCGCCGATCACCACCAGCGTGGCGAGGAACGCCGGGCGCACCCAGCGCGGGTCCTCGGGCCGCCCGCGCCGGACCCGGTTGAGGAAGGGCGGCTTGCGGTGCGGGGCGGCGGGCTGTGTGCCGGACGCCGCGGCGGGCTCGTGGGGGGTGGTCGTCGACGTCATCGGGGGTTCCTCGGGTCCGTCGGATCGGTGTCCTGCGGGTCGCCCGGGCGGGGGCGGAAGGGATCGCTGTCGTGGGGGGTGGGGCCGCCGTCGTCGTACGCCGGGCCGCCGACGTCGTACGCCGGACCGCCCGCGTCGTACGCCGGGCCGCCGGGGTCGTAGGTCCGGCCACTCCCGTCGTACATCCGGCCGCTCCCGTCGTACGACCGACTGCCCTCGCCGTACGACCGACCGCCCCCGTCGTACGGCCGCTGGGGCGGTGGCCCGGGATACGGCTGGCGTCCCGCCGCGCCGGGCGGGCCCGCGTAGGTCGGGGCGGGCGGGCCCTGCGGGGGCCGCGGGGCGAGGCGTGGATCGTGCCCGGCGACGATCGTCGTACCGCCGTGGCCGGGGCCCTCGCGGTGGTCCGGGAAGACCCAGATGCGGAAGAGCAGGAACCGCAGCACGGTCGCGGCGAGGTTGGCGGCGATCAGCACGGCCAGTTCGGTGGAGTGCCCGGGGTCGCCGCTCGCCGCGTTCAGGGCGGCGAGGGAACCGCTGGTCAGCACCAGGCCGATGGCGAACACGACCAGCCCCTGCGCCTGATGCCGGACCACACCCGCCCGGCCGCGCACCCCGAAGGTGAGCCGCCGGTTGGCGGCGGTGTTGCCGAGCGCGGAGACCAGCAGCGCCAGCGCGTTGGCCACCTGCGAGCCGGTGAAACCCCGGAAGGCCGTGTACAGCAGCAGATAGAAGAGGGTGGACAGCGCGCCGACGACACAGAACCCGACGAGCTGGCGGGCCAGCCCCCTGGGTACGTTCGTCAGCTCACGGTCGCGCGGATCGTCGCCGAACGGGCGGGTCAGCCGGTCCAGCGGCAGCGAACCGGTGGCCAGGGCCTTGCCCACCCGCCAGACGCCCTTGAGGTCATCGGTGGCGGTCCGCACCAGGTGCACGGTGGAGTCGGGGTCGTCGACCCAGTCCACCGGCACCTCGTGGATGCGCAGGCCCGCCCGCTCGGCGAGCACCAGCATCTCGGTGTCGAAGAACCACCCGGTGTCCTCGACCAGCGGCAGCAGCGCCCGGGCGACATCGCCGCGGATCGCCTTGAAGCCGCACTGCGCGTCGGAGAACCGGGCCTGGAGCGAGCCGCGCAGGATCAGGTTGTAGGAGCGGGAGATGAACTCCCGTTTGGCGCCGCGCACCACGCGGGAGCTTCTGGCCAGCCGGGAGCCGATCGCCAGGTCCGAGTGGCCCGAGATCAGCGGGGCCACCAGCGGCAGCAGCGCGTTGAGGTCGGTGGACAGATCGACGTCCATGTACGCGAGGACCGGGGCGTCGGAGCCGGACCACACCGTGCGCAGGGCACGGCCGCGGCCCTTCTGCTCCAGCCGCACCGCGCGGACCCCGGGGAGCGTGTCCGCCAGCCGGGCGGACACCTCGGGGGTGGTGTCGGCCGACGCGTTGTCGGCGATCGTGATGCGGAACGGGTAGGGGAAGGTGCGGGTGAGGTGCTCGTGCAGCCGCAGCACACACGGCTCCAGGTCCTTCTCCTCGTTGTAGACGGGAATCACGACGTCGAGGACCGGCGCTCCGGCTGCCGCGGCCGGGAGGTGCTCCCGGGCCGGCAGCGTGGGGGGTTGGGCGCCGCTTGCGGGCGCCCGAGAGTCGGTTCGCATGGAACGACTGTTGTCACGTGCCCTGTCGCACCCATGTGGTGGCGCTGTGCTGTGACTGTGATTGGTGTTGCCAGTTCATTGCACGCGTCCGGGGCCCTTCCAGCGCGGGCAGATGGACCGTGAACACCGTGTGTCCGGGCCTGCTGTCGACGCTCACCGCACCGCCGTGCGCGGTCGCCACGGCCTCCACGATGGCCAGGCCCAGGCCGGTCGAACCGGTCGAACCGGCCCGCCGGGTGCGCCCGGAGTCGCCGCGCGCGAACCGCTCGAAGACATGCGGCAGCAGTTCGGGCGGGATGCCGGGCCCGTCGTCCTGCACGTCCACGCACAGCCCCGGCCCACCGCACCGCACCCGGGCGGTGACCGTCGTACCGGCCGGGGTGTGGGTGCGGGCGTTGGCCAGCAGATTGACCAGCACCTGCTGCAACCGGGCCGGGTCCGCTCTGACCAGCGCGGGCTCCTCGGGCAGCGCGAGCCGCCAGTTGTGGTCCCGCCCGGCGGCACGCGCGTCGCTGACGGTGTCCACGACCAGCGGTACGAGGTCGGTCTGCTCGAACTGGAGCGGCCGGCCGGCGTCCAGCCGGGCCAGCAGCAGCAGATCCTCGACCAGCAGCGTCATCCGGGCCGCCTCGGACTCGATGCGGCGCAGCGCGTGCCGGGTGTCGGGGCCGACCTCCTCCCGGCCGCGCCGGGTCAGCTCGGCGTACCCGCGGATCGAGGCCAGGGGGGTACGCAGCTCATGGCTGGCGTCGGCGACGAACTGCCGGACCCGCGTCTCGCTCTGCTGGCGGGAGTGCAGCGCCCCGTGCACATGGTCGAGCAGCCGGTTGACGGCGAGGCCGACCTGGCCGACCTCGGTGTGCGCGTCGGTCTGGGACTCCGGGACCCGCTCGTCGAGGTTCACCTCGCCGCTGTGCAGCGGGGTCTCGGAGACCCGGATGGCGGTGGCGGCGACCCGGCGCAGCGGGCGGGTGGCGACGTTGACGATCACCACGCCGGCCAGCGAGGCGGCGATCAGCCCGGCGGCGGTCACGCTGATCTCGATCAGCAGCAGGGTGCGCAGGGTGTTGCTGACGTCGGTGGTCGGTATGGCCACGTAGTAGTCGCGGGAGCCGTCCGCGTTGCTGCCGAACTGGACCCGGTACTCGCCGAGTCCGGGAATGTCGGTGGTGTGCGGGTTACCGTCGCGGGGCGCGGAGTCCAGCGCCGCTATCTGCGCCTGGCTGAGGTTCTGGGGCTGGGTGTAGTCGGCGGACCGGTCGCCGACCACGGCGCTGACGACGGTGCCGCCCACCAGTTCGGCGCCGATGGTGCCCTGCGGCTGCGGGCCGCGCGTGACGAAGTCGACGAGATTGGTGGGGTCCTTCTTGACCGACTTGCCCAGTCCGTCGATGTACGGCCCCGGCCCGACCACCCGCGCGACCGACTCCCCGAGCCGGGAGTCGAGTTCGGCGTACAGATGCGAGCGCAGGGCGAGTGTGGTGACGGTGCCGATGACCGCGCACACCACGGCGATCAGCACCACCGAGGCGACGACCAGCCGGGAGCGCAGCGTCCGGGGCTGACCCGGCGGACGCCGCCGCGGTCGCGGCTGTCGCCGTGGGGTCATGACGTGGCGGGCTTGATCAGATATCCGGCGCCGCGCCGGGTGTGGATCATCGGCTCGCGCCCGGCGTCGATCTTCCGCCGCAGGTAGGAGATGTACAGCTCCACGACATTGGCCTGACCGCCGAAGTCGTAGGACCACACCCGGTCGAGTATCTGCGCCTTGCTCAGCACCCGGCGCGGATTGCGCATCAGGAACCGCAGCAGCTCGAACTCGGTCGCGGTCAGATGGATGCCCTGCCCGGCGCGGGTCACCTCGTGGCTGTCCTCGTCCAGCGTGAGGTCACCGACGACCAGTACGGAGTCGGAGCGGCGGTCGGCGGCGCCGGAGCGGCGGATCAGCCCGCGCAGCCGGGCGACGACCTCCTCCAGGCTGAACGGCTTGGTGACGTAGTCGTCCCCGCCGGCCGTCAGCCCGGCGATCCGGTCCTCCACCGCGTCCTTCGCGGTCAGGAACAGCACCGGCACATCGGGCAGCTCGCGGCGCAGCCGCCCCAGGACGGTGAGCCCGTCCATGTCCGGCAGCATCATGTCGAGCACCACGGCGTCCGGCCGGAACTCGCGCGCCGTCTGCACGGCCCCCTGGCCGTCGCCGGAACTCCGGATCTGCCAGCCTTCGTAACGCAGGGCCATGGACAGCAGCTCGGTGATCGACTGCTCGTCGTCCACCACAAGCACCCGGACGGGGCTCCCGTCCGGCCTCAGCAGTTCGGTGCGCCCTTGGGGCGAGGTCGTGGTCATACCGGACACCTTTTCCGCGGCCTCTTAGAGAGCCCTTTCCAGAACCTGTGATTTCTCTGAGAAATCCACAGCGGGGTCCAAGGGAGGGTGAAGTGTCCCGTGGGAACCGAGTGGGGGAACGGGGTGGAGGAACTGAGGAACTGAGGAGCTGGGGAACCGGGGAACCGGGGAACTGGAGGGAGAAGGCCATAGGCCCGACCGCCCTCAGAACAGCCCGTCCTGCCGATGGTCCTCCCTCCTGAACTCCCGCACCGGCACGGACACCTCTCCCGGCCCCCCGCCCTCCCCCTCGGCGGCCACCGGCGTCAGCTCCCACCCCCGCATCAGCCGCGTGTCGAGCACGACCACCCCCCGCCCGGTCCGCAGATGCAGATCCGGCCCGGCGGCGGCGACCAGCTCACCGCTGACCCTCCCGCCCGCGACCAGCTCGCTCACCTCGCCGACGGCATCCGGCAGCCCCGCCAGCCCGAACACCCCGACGTGATCCACCACCCCCAGCGGCGCCCGCGTCAGCGACTGGGGCCAGGCGGGCAGCGCCACGGCCCGCGCGTGCAGCTCCCCGATCTCCGCCGCCCGCTCCGCCTCGCCCCCCGGCAACGCGGAACGCACCGCGCGCTTGGCGGCGTAGGGAATCCGGTCGGGCACGCCCAGGGCGGCCCGCAGCAGCTCTTCGGCGCGGCGCGCGGCCATCAGCGGCCCGGCGCCCAGCCAGCTGAAACAGACCGCGCCCTGCTCCAGCAGCCGCACCGGCCCCCGCTCGACACCGGTGATCCCGACCTTGGTCATGCCGGGCCCGAACCACGCCAGATACACGTGGTACGGCCGAGGGTCGTCCGCGAGGGTGTCGGCGGCCACCGAGTGCGCCCGGTCCAGCCGCGCGCACTCCTCGCACCGCACGCCCGTACTGCGCCCCGACACCGCCGCCCGCACGGGGCACGGATTCCCCCGCGCTCCGACACACGTCCGCCCACCCCCCGCAGCGACCCCGAAGGCCACCCTTTTCCCCCAGGTCAGCGCGGACCGCCGACCCCCGTCCCACTCCAGCCCCGGACCCCGCGCCGACCACCGCAGTCCCGAGCAACGCCATGACCGATCCATTGCCCGAAGCGTAGAGGCGACCACTGACAACGGGCCGGGGACGGGGGCGGGGGGACAACGGGCCGGTCGCGAAGCTCTTCAGGGGCGGGAGGTCCCCGGGGCGGAAGCCCCCCCCCCCGGCGCGGAAGGCCCCCCCGAGGCGCTAGCCCCTCCCCAACCCCTTGACGGCCACAGCCGCCGCCTCGGCGACCACTTCGTCGCGCCGCTCGGCCCCCTCCTGGTCACGGGAGGTGAGGACGGACAGGACGATCGGGTTGCCGCCGTCGTCGGGCCACACCACGGCGATGTCGTTCCGGCCGCCGTAGCCCGCGGTGCCGCTCTTGTCGCCGACGGTCCAGCCGTCCGGCACCCCGGCGGCGATGAGGGTCTCGCCGGTGGTGTTGGTCTGCATCCAGGTGCGGAGCAACGCCCGCTCGTCCCGCTCCAGCCCGTCGCCGAGCAGCATCGCCCGCAGACTGCCGGTCAGGGCGCGGGGCGTGCTGGTGTCCCGGATGTCCCCCGGCTCGCCCTCGCTCATGTCCGGCTCGAAGCGGTCCATCTCGGTGACGTCGTCGCCGAGTTCCTCCAGGACCGCCTCCAGCGCGTCGGGCCCGCCGAGGTCCTCCAGGAGCAGATTGACGGCGGTGTTGTCGCTGTACCAGAGGGTGGCGGCACACAGCTCGCGCAGGCTCATGCCGGTCTCGACGAAGTTCTCGGTGACGGGCGAGTTCTCGACGATGTCCTCGCTGGTGAAGTGCACGACCTTGTCCATGCCGTCCACCCCGTGCTTGCGCAGCACGGCACCCGCGGCGAGCGCCTTGAAGGTGGAGGCGTAGGCGAACCGCTCGTCCGGCCGGTGCCCGACGGTACGTCCCGTGCCGGTGTCGAGGGCGTAGACCCCGACGCGGGCGCCGAACTCCTTCTCCAGCGCCTGGAACTCCCGTTTCACCGTCTGGGCGTCCGGCTGTTCGTTGTCGGCGGCGGCCTGCGCGCCCACGGGCCGCTGCCCCGCCGCCCCCTGGTTCTCCCCCTGGGCACAGGCGGGCAGGGCGGCGAGCACGAACACCCCGGCCGCGGCGGCGGCACCCCGGCGGACCCGAAGCACGTACGACGTCATGGCATGACCTCCGGAGAGCGAGCGCGAGAAACGCATCGGCGAACATCTGCGGCGGCACCCCGGACAAGGGCCGAATCCCCAGGCCGGGACCGCCTTCCGCCCCTCACCCTGGGCCCCGCCCACCCCGGCCGTCCAAGACGCGGGCGGGCGTATCCATGCTGTTTCGGCATAGCGGTGATGGCGGCGCCGTTTTGACATAGTGAGAGCTGTGGATCTTCTGGGGGCATGCCGTGCGTTCGTCCATGTGAGCGAGCACGGGAGTTTCACGGTGGGCGCGGCGGCGGCACGGATGGCACAGCCCGTGGCGAGCCGCCGCGTGGCCGCGCTGGAACGGCACTTCGGCGAGCGGCTGCTGTCGAGATCGTCGCGTACGGTGGCGCTGACCCCGTTCGGCCGGGACGTACTGCCGCTGGCCCGGCAGCTCGTACGGCTCGGGGACCGGCTGGAGCACGAGGCGGAGGCCGCCCGGCACCGCCCGCTGCGCCTCGCCGTCCCGCCCGACCGCCCCGCCGGCGCGCTGGCCCGGCTGATCGCCGCCGCCCAGCGGCACGGCATCCCCCTGGACCCCCGCCCGGCCGGCCCCGCCGAACGGGCCGAACTGGTCGGCTCACGGGAGGTACGGGCGGCGCTGCTCGCGGTGGCGCCGGACGCGGCGGCATGGACGGTACCGCTCGGCCTCGCGGTCACCGACGCGCCGGGTACGGGCCCGATCTACCTCGACACCCTGCGCCCGGCCCGCGCGGACGGCGAGCGGCGCGCACGCCGTGTCTGGCTCCAGCCGGAGGACGACGTACCGCACATCCGCGACCGGCTGACCCGCCTCCGCGACGCCCTGGGCCTGCGCCCGGCCCAGCTGGCGGTGGCCCCCCACCTCACGGCAGCCGCCGCCGAGGTGCTCGCGGGCGGCGGGGACGCCCTGATCTGCGCAAGGGGACAGGCCGACGCGCTGGGCCTGCGCTGGCGGGAGATCGGGGAGCTGCGCCAGGGACCACACGCGGGCCTGGCGCGCGGGTACGCACTGGTGGCGGCGGAGGAGAGCGACACGGACAGGACGGACCGCCTCCGCAGGGAATGCGGGAGGCCGATGGCCGCCTGCCTGGACGCGAAGCAGACGGACGAGAGGAACGAGAAGAACAAGAAGAACAGGACCCCATGAAGAACAGGACCCGATGAAGAACACCACAACCCTCCTCACCGACCTCCGCGCCACCCTCCGCGAGAGCGGCCTGCATGGATCCTTCCTGGTACGGGACCTGGACACGGGCGAGGAGGTGGGCATCGACCCGGAGATCGAGTTCCCCGTGGCGTCCCTCGTGAAGATCCCGCTGGCGCTGGCGACCCTGGAACGGGTCCGCCGGGGCGAACTGGACCCCGCCATGCCGGTGGAGGTGCAGCCGGGCCGGATGACCATCCCGGGCCCGACCGGCACGAGCCGCTTCCGTCATCCGGCGCGGATAGCGGTGGAGGACCTGGTGTATCTGAGCACGTGCGTCAGCGACGGAGTGGCGGCCGACGCCCTCTTCGCACTGACCCCGCCCACCGAGGTGGCGGCGATCCTCGCGGACCTGGGGGTGACCGGGATCGCCGTACGCCACACCATGGACCAGCTCACCGACACCCCGGCGGAACGCTTCACCCCCTCCGACCTCCACCTGGCCCACGCCCTCGCCATCGACGCGGGCACCCCGGGCCGCGGCCACCGGGTCCCCCAACTCGACATCTCCCACGCGAACACCGGCACCGCCAGGGCCTTCGTGGACCTCCTCCAGGCGATCTGGCACCCATCCCTCCCACCCGAGGTGGCCACGGCCCTACGCACCCTCCTCGCCGCCAATGTCCTACGCCACCGACTGGCCCCCGACTTCGCCTCGGACGCGGCCACCTGGTCCTCCAAAACCGGCACACTGCTCAACCTCCGACACGAGGCGGGCGTCGTGGAACACACCGACGGCCACCGCTACGCGGTGGCGGCCCTCACGGAATCCCAGGTGGCAGCGGGCCACCAGCCGGGCGTGGACGCGGCAATGGGCCAGGTGGCCCGCCGCTTGCGGGACCATGTGCGGGCGTGGGGGACGTAACGGAAGCCCCCCGGCCGCCACCGGATGACCGATGCCCTGATCCCCACACGGTGGCCACGCTCGCAGCACGACCATCACATCCTTGCCCACAGAACCGGCGCACCAGCCACCGCCGTTGGCCCGACGGCCCCGAAGACACCGCCACACCACACGAAAAACCCCTCCGGGATGATCCCGGAGGGGTTTGACCTGCGTGCACTCGGCAGGATTCGAACCTGCACCTTCTGATTCGTAGCTCTGTGGAGATCTGTCATTGAAGCCCATATGGGCTCGGGCTGCGGGCACGGCTGCGAGGACCGATGACGGGCGATGACGATTGCTGGGGTTGCTGTACTTCGTTGCTGTACCGCAGGATCGGACGATGTCCCGCTCAGTAGGCGCGCAGACCGCTGATCCGTGCCCCCGGTGCCTCGTCGAAGCGGTCCGTCCGGGCAGCCCGATGACCGTTGCGGGACACGATGTAATCGCCTACCACTGTGATCACTGCGCGAAGTCATGGACGCGGCCGGTTGAGGATGACCTCGACATCCATGACGTCGTGCGAGTGGACCTCCCCGATGCCACGCTCTACGGCACCGTCTGGCAAGTGGAAGGCGACCGCGTCCAGGTACGCGGAACGGGCGGTGAGTGGCTGCTGTGGACCGACCGCTGGCGAGTCATCGTCTACTGAAGACTCTCCCCGCCCGCGCCCCGACAGATCCCCGAACTCGGCAAGCATCCGGCCTGGCCGACGCCGACCCACGCGCCAGCGCAGTGCGACGGCACCTGCACGCTTCCCAACTGTGGTGGTGGGGCGATGGGATGCGCACGGGGACCTCCATCTGGGTTCATGAGCGGTCAGCTTCGAGAGCGGCTTCTGCCTTCAGCCCCGGCTGAGCGGCCCTGAACGGTGCTGAATGAGACGGAAATTGAGACGGACGGTTTGTGGACCTGCCTGGTAAGGCACGACGTTGGGGCCACGATCTGCGAGGCTCGCGCCAAAGTGGCTCTGTAAAGCCGTGGAGCGGACCGCCCCAGCCGCGGTGTACCCCTTCTCTGGCGTGAGGTGGCTGCATGCTTTGAGCACGGTGCGGGCGTCGGTCGGGCTGGAGCGGGGCGGAGACAGGAGTGCAGGCACGGCCGGGGGCTGGGCCGCGTGCGGGGAGCGGAGCGAGCCGCCTTGAACCAGTAGAGAAAGTTGTTACTCAGGCTCACTCGTGGTGATGCGCCACAGGGGAGCGTCGTACTGCTGGGGACGGCTGTTGATCAGCAGCTCGCGTAGGTGCTGGCGCTGGCTGCCGTGGAGGTTCAGAGTCTCGGTGAGGTGGCGGAACGTCGTGTGTGTGACTCCGCGTTGCCGTGCCTCGGCCTCGAACTGGTCCAGCCGGGGCAAGAGCGTCTCCGGGTCCAGCTTCCCGGCCGGCTGATCCGTGAGCCATGCCGCCTTGTTGCGCTCGTAGTCGATCTCGGAGTAGCCGCAGATCTCGCGGCTGAGGGCTTCCACCTCGTCCAGGCTCGCCGTCGCCATGATCGCGCGGGCCAGCTTGTTGCGGCTCAGCGCGTCGTCCATGTCGGCCTGGTGGACCGTCGGCCCGTCGTCCGTGAGCGGTACGGGAAGCCCGGCGTCCCTCACCTCGCAGATGCCCCGCGCTCCCCGCGCGGTCGCCGCGAGCATCCCGGTGGCCTCAGACGGGTGCCACTCCAGAACCGGGCTGATCCGGTCCGTGTCCTGCGCCGTGAAGGTGTGGATGACGGGCCCGAGTGTGCCCCGCAAATCCTCAGACGAGAGCTCGCCGTCCAGGCCCGGCCCTGCCACCAGGAGGCGGACCGGCGCGTTCACCTGGCAGCACGCGGCCAGGGCGAGGGCATCGGCGAGCGGGCTCTTCAGGGTCGGCTCGTCTCCCCGGGCCAGGATGTCGCCGCCTACGTCCAGGAGGTCGACGGACTCGGGCTGCAAGTGCCCTACCAGCTCTTCGAGTTGGCACGTGACCCCCTCCGCGCCATGGTTCGGGTCGATCAGCGCGAACGTGTGCGGTAGCTCTGCCGCGAGCCGCGGGAGCGTCGAACCCGCCGGAGCGATCGGCCGGGCCGTCGCCGGCACGGCCCAGACTGCCGACGTGAGGCGTTCGGTCCCCGTGAAGTCCACCACTCCACGGGGACCGGGCAAGGGATCGATCAAGAGGCGGTCCCACGCATACGTGAAGACCACCGCTCTGTCGTCGCCGTACAGGGCGGCGGCGAGCATCGCGGCGGCGACCGCGTCGCCCCCTCCTCCTGCTGCGACGATCAACCTCGTCATGCCGACAGCGTACGGGCCTGGGACTGGCCACTCACTCTATAGTGGCTAGAGGCCACAGCCACTTGGACAGGGAGGGAGCATGCCTCAGATTGAGGAGGCTCAGCCGAAGTATCTCCAGATCGCGCACTTCATCCGCGATCAGATCCTTCGGGGAGACCTGCGGCCGGGGGACGAGGTTCCGTCGGAACGGCAACTCGCCGCGGCCTGGAAGGTGTCGAGACCGACGGCCGCCCGCTCGCTGGCGGCGCTGAGCCATCAGGGCCTGGTCGAGAAGCGGCAGGGATCGGGCACGTACGTACGGAGCCTGGAGGTCAATCGGCGGGCGCGCGAACTGTACGGGCGTGCCCGGCAGACGGGGAAGATCTACACACCCGGTGAGTACGCGGTCATCACCTCGGCCGGATGGCTGGACGCGCCGGATCACGTGGCTGAGGCGCTGGGGCTCGTCAAGGACCGGCGGGCGGTGCATCGACGGCGCGTGACCAACAACCAGGACGGTCCCATCACACTGTCCATCTCGTGGTTCGCGCCGGACGTCGGCCAGAGGGCACCCAAGCTCACCGACCCTGAGCGGATCCAGGAAGGCACCCTGATGTACGTCGAGAGCATGACGGGACGTCAGGGGAGCTACGCGGAAGACCGCATGTGCGCTCGGGCTGCCACGGACGAGGAAGCCGCAGATCTCCGCCTGGAACCCGGCTCCCCCGTGCTGATCGTCCATCACGTCGTCTTCGACCTCCAGGACCGGCCGCTGGAGTTCGCCGAGGCCACCTACCCGCCTCACCGCTGGGCGTTCGAGCAGGGCTATCCGCTTACCTGACGATTCCTCGGGTGGGTGGAAGAGCTTGCACCGGACGAGTGGCTAGTGCCACTATCCAGTAAGTGGCTAAGGCCACTTACTGGAAGGGGCGCGGTGTGACGAGTCAGCGGCCGGATCAGGGCGAGCGTTCAGCCTGCCGGGGATGCCGGGGGCGTGGCCGGAAACGCGTCAGCTCGCGTACGACGCTGACGCTCTCCACCGTCAACGACCGTGCCCGTGCCACATCGAAGCGGCGGTGCCTGGACTGCGACGGCACCGGCAAGGAGTGAGCACGGATGATCTACATCATCGACAACCACCCCGGCCCGGACTCACCGCGACTTGGGGCGATGACCCTGCACCCGAGCCCGGAATCCGTACCCCGAGCTCGGCGCTGGTTCCGGAAGTTCATCGCCCCCTACAACCCGGCCTGCTCGGTCGACGACTGCGTGCTGATGATCTCGGAACTGATCACCAACGCCATCGTCTACGGCCGGTCCGATGATCCATGGCACGTCCGGGTGGCCTGGTACCGCGAAGGAGACTCACTCAGGGTGGAGGTGCACAACCCCGGCTACCCGGCCAACGTACAACTGCGCCGGCCGGACGCGAACGACGCACACGGGCGCGGTCTCCTCCTCGTCGACGCCATCGCCGACTCGTGGCATTCCGGCCCGAGCCGCTTCGGCGGCACGGTCGTGTCCTTCACCGTGGCCGACGCCTGGCCGACATGAGACATGGGAAGGCCCGTCTGTCGCGAGGGGCGAAGTGCCATTGGGCTGGTTGACCAGTTGACTTGGCCCATCTCGGCAGGCGGCGGCGCTCATGGCGGCCACCAACAATCACTGCCGTCACGACATACGACAGAGGCCCTCAGGATCTCTCCTGAGGGCCTCTGTCTGCTGTGCACTCGGCAGGATTCGAACCTGCAACCTTCTGATCCGTAGTCAGATGCTCTATCCGTTAAGCTACGAGTGCTTGTGTTCTGTTTTTCTGTCTTCGCTTTGGGGCCGCGAGGGCCGCTCGCGGCGACAGGAGGAACATTACATGACTGCCGCCGACATGTGAAATCCATTGCCCACACCCTGCATGACCTGCGAAAACGATGCCAGAAGGGCAGGGACTGCCGGGCGTGTCACGCAACGAATCAGGGAGCCCAGCCGACTCGGCTGAGCTCCCTGATTCTCGGTGCGGAGGCGGAGGGATTTGAACCCTCGATGGGCTTTAAGGCCCAAACCGCATTAGCAGTGCGGCGCCATAGACCGGACTAGGCGACGCCTCCAGCACAACCGTTCGCGCGAGCGCGAATGGCGCGTGCAGATGATGACACAGACGAGCGGGGTGTCACCAATCGCCCCCACCGTACTAGGCAGGTGGGGGGCAGGGCAAAGGCGTTCGCGGGGGTGGAGCCGGCGGGCCGTGGTCCGCAACGTCCTGGCCGTCCCGGCGTTAATCAGGTCATGTCGCAGGTCATGTCAAATGTCGTGTCAAAGGTCGGGGCAAGGGGCGAGTCGAGGGGCGAGTCGAGGGGCGTGGTGGCCGTCGGGTCGGCCTGGTCGCGTCGTCTTCTGCGTGCCGGGGTCCTTCTCCTCGCCGTCGGGGCGCTCTCCGGTGCTCCCTCCGTCGTCGCCGCTCCCTCTCCCGCGCTGCCGCCGCCCGTCCGGCTGGAGGACCGGGTCGCCAGTGGGCGGCTGGAGGTCACGTTGCGGGACGCCGACGGGAAGGAGACCTCGTACGACGTCTCCTGTCAGCCCGATGGGGGCAGTCACCCCGATGTCCGTGGGGCGTGCGGGGCCGTGGAGCGGGAGGTCGCGGCGGGGCGGGATCCCTTCGCGGCGGTCGCGGAGGGGAGCGTCTGCACCATGCTGTACGGCGGGACGGCCACCGCCCAGGTCACCGGGACCTGGTCCGGGCGGCGGGTCGACGCGCGGTTCGAGCGGACCAATGGGTGTGAGATCGATCGGTGGAACCGGCTGGTGCCGTTGCTGCCCGAACTGCGGGGCTAGTCGGCGGGCCCCGGGCGACCTCCAGTTCCTACCCTTTTGGGTATTCGTACCTGAGGTGTAAGGGGTTGCCGTAGGGGGTGCGGGTAAGGGGTGGAGGTGGCCGGATGTGCTGGCCGGGGGGCCGTGCCGGTGCCTCCGGCCCGCCTCTCCGCCGCCCCGTACCCCGTCACCGGGTCGTGGGACCTCTCTTCCATCCGGCGTCGCGAGCGCCGGCCCAGCCTTTAGACTCCCTCGCGTGACACGTAGCGGGCAGGTTGGCAAGATGGCCCGAGCGGTCGGCAAGGTGCGGTAACAGGGAGGAAGCGTCTCGTGAGCAGCAGGCCATCCCGAGGCGCTGCTCGCCTCGCAGCGATACTCGACGCGCTTCCCGACGCGTTGTTCCTGGTCAACGCCAACGGGACCGTCGTCAACGCGAACACCATCGCGCTGGAGGCATTCGAAGCCCCGGGCACCGCACTCGTCGGACGCGGCCTGCTGGATCTGCTGCCGCAGTTCGACTCCAAGCTGATCCCGGGCGGTATGCGCCGGCCCGATCACATCGACCCACGGGCGCGCACCAAGCCGACCCGGATGGTCGCGCGCCGCACCGACGGATCCGAGTTCCCCGTCGAGGTCACCAGCGCCAATCTGGAGAACGGCCAGCAGGCGTACGACGGGTACGGCTACACCTCCGCCCCCGACGAGCTGCTGATGCTGGTCGTACGGGATCTCTCCGGGACCGTCGACACCGAGGCCGAGCTGGCTCGCTCGCAGCGGCAGACCGAGATGATCCTGCGCGCCGCCGCCGAGGGCGTGGTCGGCACCGACACCGACGGGCGGATCGTCCTCGTCAACCCGGCCGCCGCCCAGATCCTGGGCTACCGCGCCGGTGAACTGGGCGGCAAGGAGCTGCACACCCTCGTTCTGCACTCGAAGGCCGACGGGTCGCCCTTCCCGTACGACGAGTCGCCGCTCGCCGACACCCTGCGGTCCGGGCGCAAGCACCGGGTGCGCGGGCAGGTGCTGTGGAACAAGGGCGGCAACAAGGTCTCCGTAGACCTGACCACCGCGCCCGTGCGGGACGGGGACCAGTTGGTCGGTGCCGTCATGGCCTTCACCGACCGGCGGGCCTACGACACGCTCGCCGCCGAGAAGGACGGCGTCGAGCAGCGGCACGCCGAGGAGCTGGAGCGGCTCTCCGAGGAGCACGCCTCCGATCTGACCGCGCTGCGCCAGCGGCAGGTCACCGAGACCGAGGAACTGCGCGAGGCGCACGCGGAGGAACTGGCGGCCGGTGAGGACCGCTACGCCGCCCTCGCCGAGCGCGAGAAGGATCGCTACGAGGCCCTCGCCGGACGGCACGAACAGCTCCTCACGCTGCTCGCCGACTCCCTGCGCGGCCCCCTCGACGAACTCCGCCGCGATCTGTCCGCCCTCGCCGCCGACGACGCCGGTCAGCTCTGGCCCGAGGCCAATCAGGTGCTGCACCACCTGTCCGCCGGCTACTCCCGGATCACCACCCTCATCGACAACGTCCTCGGCTACCAGCGGCTGGACAGCGGCACCGACTCCGTCACCCGTACGAAGGTCATGCTGGACTCCGTCGTCGCCTCCGGGGTCGACGGAGCCGTCGAGCTGATCGGGCCGGGGCGGGTGCAGTTCGCCGTGCACGCGCCGCCCATCGAGGCCGAGGTCGATCCGGTGCTGCTCGCCACCGCCCTCGCCCATCTCGTCGCCGATGTTGCCGGCGTCGACTCCACCGGCAACTCGCCCGTCTCCGCGGGCGGGTACATGGACAACACCGTCGTCGTGGCGGCGGCACAGCGCGGTGAGGTCGTACGGATCGAGGTGCGCGGGCCGTACGCCGGGGGCGACCCGGTGCACGAGCCGATCGTGCGCGGGATCGTGCGCGCCCATGGCGGGGTGCTCCAGACCCATGTGGTGCCGGGGATGAGCGGCAGCGCGTATGTGCTGGAGGTGCCCATCGGGGGTGGCGCCGGGGCGGTGGCCGCGCCGCCGCGCCCCGAACTGTCCTCCGGGTCTTCCTCCGGGCTGCCGTCCGGCGCCCAGAGCCCCGCCGATCAGCATGCCGACCCGGGCGCCGATCACACCTCCGGCGGTGGCCGGCGGCGGGCCCGGCGGTCCTCCGTCGACGCCTTCCTCGACGGCGAGGTGCCGGGGGCGGGCGGTGACGGTGACGGGCCCACGCCCACCGGACGGCGGCGTCGGCGCGCGGCCGAGGATGCCGAGGCCCGGGACGGGGAGCAGGCGGTAGGAGCGGCGGCTCCGGCCGAGATCGAGAGCGGGAGTGGGGGCGGGGGCGGGACCGGGAGCGGGAACGACGGGTCCGCTCCGACCGGGCGGCGTCGGGGACGGCCCGCCGATGTGCATCCCTCGGGCGTGCCGGGCTCGCCTGGCGCTCCCGCGCTCATGGCTTCGCCGTCCGCCGCCGTCGAGCCGGTGGCCGCCCAGGGGCACGCTCCGCACGCGCTTGGGCAAGCTGTTCTCCCCCAGGGGATGCCTCAAGGGGGCGGGCAAGGGGTTTCGCAAGGTGCCGTCGTCACCGCCGCCGAGCACGCGGCCGGGGCCGCCGCCTCGGGGTCGGGGCTGGGCGGGACCGTACCGCCGCAGGGGGTGCCCGCCGGGGCCTCCGGGCGGCGGGCCCGGCGGGCCGGTGGGGGCGGTGGCGAAGCGCCCGCCGCGCTGCCGCCCGCGCTTCCCGCGGCCGGCACCGGCGGTTCCGTCGGGTCGGCCGCCGGGCCGGGCGACACCGGGCCGGACGACACCGAGGGCGGCGAGCCCTCCGGCCGGCGCAATCGGGCGCTCGCCGCCGCGCAGGAGCGGGCGGTGGCGCAGGAGGCGGCTCCTCGTACGGTGTTCGCGCTGCCGCCCGCCGAGGCGGATCGCGGGGCGGAGGCTCCGCAGCAGGTCCAGACTCCGCTTCAGGCCCCGGTTCCGGTTCAGGTTCCGGTTCCGGTACCGGGCTCCATGCCGGTGGCTCCGGCTGCGCCCTCGCCCATGTCGGCACCCGTGCCCGTGCCCGCGCAAGGGGTTGCGGACGGGCGGCATGACGCCGTACCCCACGATCAGGCCGATGACCACACGCCGCCGCAGCCGCATCCCTCCGGGGCTCCGGCGGGCGTGCCCACCGGGCGTCGGCGGCGGGCCGTCGCCCCGCCCGGGGTGGAGGCGGGGCAGGGGGCCGGAGCGGGTGAGGCTCCCGCGCCGGCCGGCCCGGTGCCGGGGGGGCACACGGGTGGTCATGTGCAGGTGCCCGCGCAGGGCGTTCCGGCGGATGAGGCCGTACGGCCCGGTGGCCGGCCGGTGGCACAGCCCCCAGCGGCGTCCACGTCCTCCCCGGCGCCCGCACCCGCGCTTGCCGCGGGCCCGTCGACCCCGGCCCCGGGCACCCCTCTTCCCCCGGAGAACGCGCCTCAGCACCGGGCCGCCCAGCCGCTTCCCGCCGAGGCCGCGGCTCCCATGTCACCCGTCGCGCCCGCGCCGGTCGACCCCGACTCCACCCAGGGCAGGGCCATAAGCGTCCGCACGCTCGGGCAGGGCGTGCCCTTCACCCGGCAGGCCGCGCAGGTCCAGCAGCCCCAGGTCCAGCAGCCCCACATCCCGGGGCAGGTCCCGCCGCAGGGGCACGTACCTGGGCAGGCGCAGGGGCAAGGGCACCCGCAGGGGCAAGGGCATCCGCAGGGGCAAGGGCACCCGCAGGGGCAGGGGCACGTACCGGCGCAAGCGCAGGGCCATGCCCAGGCTCAGGCCCAGATCCAGATCCAGCCGCAGGCTCCGGCCATGGCGAATCCGGCCAGTGGTGGGGCCACCCCGGCGCCGCACAACCCCTCCGGTTCCGGCCGACGGCGCAAGCTCGGCACCCGGAACGAACCGGCCGGGGCCCAGGAGCCACAGGCCCGCCCGCATCCCGCCGCCGAGCAGGCCCCGGTATCCGCCCCCTCCGCCCCGCAGTCGCGGGCGGCGCAGCACACCGAGGGCGCCGGACGGTCGTACGCCATCGGCGCGCCGGACGTGAACGCGGCCGAGGGGCCCGAGCCGCTGGACGGGCCCGGGGGGGCCGTCGAGGTGCCGGATCCGCCGCGTCCGCAGCCGCTGGACGACGAGCTGCCGCCGGAGCCGCTGGACAATCCGCGGCGGCTGCTGGTGTGGCCCGCGCCGGACGTCTCCACCCAGCAGGCGCTCAGCGACCGGGGTTATCGGCCGGTGATCGTGCACTCGCGCGAGGAGGTGGACGCGCAGATCGCGGCGTTCCCGGCGGCGCTGTTCGTCGACCCGCTGACCGGGCCGATCACCCGGACCGCGCTCCAGTCGCTGCGGCAGGCGGCGGTGGCCGCCGAGGTGCCGGTGATGGTGACGGCCGGGCTGGGACAGGCGACGCGCGAGGCGGCGTACGGTGCCGACCCCGCCGTACTGCTGAAGGCGCTGGCGCCTCGGGACAGCGAGCAGCATCCGCCCCGGGTGCTGCTGATCGAGGAGCACGCGGAGATCGCGCTGGCGCTCACCGCGACGCTGGAGCGGCGCGGGATGCAGGTGGCGCGGGCCGCGAGCGACGCGGACGCGGTGGCGCTGGCGGGGCAGTTCCGGCCGAACCTGGTGGTGATGGACCTGATGCAGGTGCATCGCAGGCAGGTCGGGATCGTGGACTGGCTGCGCGCCAACGGACAGCTCAACCGCACCCCGCTGGTCGTCTACACGGCCGCCGTCGACCAGGCCGATCTGCCGCGGCTGGCCTCCGGCGAGACGGTGCTGTTCCTGGCCGAGCGGTCCACCAGTACGGAGGTGCAGAGCCGGATCGTGGAGCTGCTGGCGAGGATCGGGACGAACTGACGCCGGGTGGGGTGCCCCTACGGGTTTCGCCCCTAGGGATCGACGGAACCCGTGGAAACACCCCCCGTTCGTCAGATCTCCGTTATCTCCAGCTCCCCCTCCGCGTACTGCCTGCGCAGCACCTTCTTGTCGAACTTGCCGACGCTTGTCTTCGGGACGGCCGGGAGGATCGTCCAGCGTTCGGGGAGCTGCCACTTGGCGATCTTGCCCTCGTCGGCGAGGAAGGCGCGGAGGGTCTCGAAGTCGGCGGTGGCGCCCTCCTTGAGGACGACCGTGGCCAGCGGGCGCTCACCCCACTTCTGGTCGGGGACGGCGACGACAGCGGCTTCGGCGACGGCGGGGTGGGCCATCAGGGCGTTCTCCAGCTCGACCGAGGAGATCCATTCGCCGCCGGACTTGATGACGTCCTTGGCACGGTCGGTGAGGGTGAGGAAGCCGTCGGGGCTGATCGTGCCGACGTCGCCGGTCTTCAGCCAGCCGTCCTCGGTGAACTTGTCGGCGGGGCGCAGGGGTTCGCCGTCGACGCCGTTGTAGTACGCGCCGGCTATCCAGGGGCCGCGGACCTCCAGCTCGCCCGCCGATCGCCCGTCCCAGGGGAGCCGCTCGCCGCCGGGGCCGGTGAGCCGGGCCTCGACGCCGGTCGGGAAACGGCCCTGGGTGATGCGGTACGCGAATTCCTCGTCCGTGCCGGCCGCGTGGGCCGGGGGCCGGGCCACCGTGCCGAGCGGGCTGGTCTCCGTCATGCCCCAGGCGTGGCAGACCCGCATGCCGAGCCGGTCGAACGCCTCCATCAGGGCCGGTGGGCACGCCGAGCCGCCGATGGTGACCTGGGTGAGGGAGGAGACGTCCCGGGGGCGGACGGTCAGCTCGCCGAGCAGGCCCTGCCAGATGGTCGGGACGGCGGCGGCGTGGGTGGGCCGCACGCGCTCGATCATCTCGGCGAGCGGGGCGGGCTGGAGGAAACGGTCCGGCATCAGCAGATTGACGCCGGTCATGAAGGTGGCGTGCGGCAGACCCCAGGCGTTGACGTGGAACTGCGGGACCACGACCAGGGAGGTGTCCCGGTCGGTCAGGCCCATGGACTCGGCCATGTTGACCTGCATGGAGTGCAGATAGACCGAGCGGTGGGAGTAGACCACGCCCTTGGGGTCGCCGGTGGTGCCGGAGGTGTAACACATGGCGGCGGCCTGCCGCTCGTCCAGCTCCGGCCAGTCGTACGCGGTCGGCTTGCCGGCCAGCAGATCCTCGTACTCGTGCACCTGGACGCCCGCTGTCGTGGCCGCCTCGATGAGGGCGGAGCGGTCGCCGGGGCCGGAGACGACGACATGCCGGAGCGTCTTGAGGTGGGGGAGGAGGGGGGCGAGGAGGGGGAGCAGCGAGCCGTTGGCTATCACCACGCGGTCGGCGGCGTGGTGGACGATCCAGACGAGCTGCTCGGGGGGCAGCCGGAGATTGAGGGTGTGCAGGACGGCGCCCATGGAGGGGATCGCGAAATACGCCTCGATGTGGGGGGAGTTGTTCCACATCAGAGTGGCGACGCGGTCGTCGGGGGCCACGCCGAGGTCGTCGCGCAGGGCGTGCGCCAGCTGGGCGGCGCGGGTGCCGATCTCGGCGTAGGAGCGGCGGTGCGGCTCGGCCTCGCCGGTCCAGGTGATCACCTGCGATGTGCCGTGGATCGTGGCTCCGTGGGTCAGGATCCTGGAGATCAGCAGCGGTACGTCCTGCATGGTGCTCAGCACGGCGTCCTCCCGGGGCGACTTTGCCTACGCGGCGGTAACGTTTGCGCTGATTCTGCTCACGTACCACTCGGTATGTCACTAGATCCGGGCGATCGATCACCTCACGCTAGCGGGCCAGCACCAGTTCCGGGTCCTCTCTCAGCTTGCCCAGGGCGCGGGAGACCGCCGATTTCACGGTGCCGATCGAGACGCCGAGCACTTCGGCCGTCTGGGCCTCGGAGAGATCCTCGTAGTACCTGAGGACCACCATCGCGCGCTGTCGGTCCGGCAGGCGCATGATCGCCCGCCACATCGCGTCGTGCAGCGCCTGGCGCTCGGCCGGGTCGTCGCCCGACGGCTCCGCCTCCGGCTCGGGCAGCTCGTCGCAGGAGAACTCGTCCACGCGCCGCTTGCGCCACTGGGACGTGCGGGTGTTCAGCAGGGCACGGCGGACGTAGCCGTCGAGGGCGCGGTGGTCCTCGATGCGTTCCCAGGCGACATAGGTCTTGGTGAGCGCGGTCTGTAGCAGGTCCTCCGCGTCACTGGGGTTGGCGGTGAGCGACCGCGCGGTGCGCAGCAGCACCGGTCGCCGGGCCCGTACGTACGAGGAGAAGGACGGGTAGGCCGCATGCGGCGAGGGCCGCCGGGCGGCGTCCGAAGCGCTGGTGCAGACGGGTGTGGTCATGTCTCCACGCTAGGAGTGAGACGGCATCACGCGGATCGCCCGTAGGTGCCGAAGCGAAGTCCCCCTCAGGTTGTAGGGGTGGGGGTGGCTGCACCTCCCAGAGGTGGACTGGGGGTGGAGAGGTACTGGGGTTTCCCCTCAGGGGTGGGGCGGGGGCTCGGGGGTGGGGGGGAGGCTTCAGGGGTGGAGTGGGGGGTGGAGCCGCCTGGATGGGGGGGGAGGTGGGTGGGGGAGCTGCGGAGGCAAGGGCGCAGGCGGGGGGCCTGTGGGGGTTGGGGGGGAGGTAGTGGGTGTCCTGTGGCGAGGGCCTCATCCGTGCCTCCCCAGGACCAGCGCCGACGTTGGTACCCCGGTACCGGACGTGGCCGGCGAGAAGACCGCCGAAAACGACTGCGCGGCGATGCCGGAGCACCGCCGCGCTGACGCTGTTTCCCCACAGAGCACACCCACACAGAAGGGACGAGGGGCGGCCGGCCGGACCGGCCACCCCTCACCTCACCAGAAGAGCGGGGTGAAGCTGACCGCCACGTTGTCGTTGCCCTGGTTGACGGCTGTGAAGGCGGAGCCGTCGACCTGGGCGGTGTTGTTCTGGTTCGAGGCGCCGTCGCCGATCGCCTGCTGCTGAGTGGTGGCCGAGTTGCCACTGTTGTCGCCGCCGACGCCGCTGCCGAGGCTGCCCTGAATGGCGTTGGTGACGGTCGCGCTCGATCCGTCGTTCGCGAGAGCACCGTTGTCGGCCGTCGCGACGCCGGTGAACAGGGCGGCGGCGAGCGGGAGGGCGGAGACGGCGGCGATGACGCGAGCGGTACGGATGCTTGCCATGTGTATTTCCTCCGGAACGGGGACACCCGGCTTCGTGAGCCGCGATGAGTGAAGTACGGCTGGTTCCAAGGCAGTTGGCCATCCGCCTCGGTGCTGTGCACGACGTCGCGAGATCAGAGTTGCCCACCGAATCCCCGGCGAACCAGGCCGGAACCACTGATTCCCCCTGAAGCGTGATGACAAGTCGATAAACCCCTTTCCCCACACTCTCCTCCCAGGTCAGGGCACGCGGGACGACACGACCCAAGCGCGGGAAGGGGTGAAGCGTTTCGGCAGATTTCCGGTCAATCCCCCAAGCCGGGCGCGTCGAGGTCGCCCCCTCTTCCCTTTCTCGAACATACGTACGAACATAGAGGTATGGCGACCATCGACCGGCAGGCCACGGCCCTGGCCCTCGCACACGCCCTGTCAGCCGCGGAGCGCGGCCTGGCCGTCATCCCGCTGTCCGGGACGAAGCTCCCGGCCCTGCGCTCCCCGCACCGCGACGCCCCCGCGACCACGGGGTCCTCCGCGCCCGTATCCACGCCTGTATCCCCGCCTGTATCCGCACCCGTATCCACGCCTGTTTCCGCGCCTGTATCCCCGCCTGTATCCCCGCCTGTATCCCCGCCTGTTTCCGCCCCCACCTCCTGTCACGGCGAATGCGGGCGCTTCGGGCACGGGGTGTACGACGCCTCGACCGACCCGTTCCGCATCCGCGAGATGTTCGCCGCGGCGCCCTGGGCGACCGGCTACGGCATCGCGTGCGGACTGCCCCCGCACCACCTCATCGGCATCGACCTGGACACCAAGTCGGGCACGGACTCGACCGCCGCGCTGCGGGAACTGGCCCTGCGCCATCTGTTCACCATCCCGCCGACGGTGGTGGTCCTCACCCCGTCGGGCGGCCGGCACCTGTGGCTGTGCGGCCCGCCGGACGTCGTCGTCCCCAACTCCGCGAGCCGGCTGGCCCCCGGTATCGACGTGCGCGGCGCGGGCGGCTATCTGGTGGGCCCGGGATCCCGTACGGAGTTCGGCGTGTACGCCACGACGCCGGGCACCGCCCATCTGCCGCCCGCGCCCTGCCCGCCGACGCTGCTGCGGCTGCTGCTCCCGCCGCCGACGTCCGGTCCCCGCCATGCCGCGCCCTCCGGGGGCACTGGCCAGGGCCTGGTCCAGTTCGTGGCAGCGGCGCACGCCGGGCAGCGCAACACCCGCCTGTTCTGGGCGGCCTGCCGGGCGTACGAGAACGGCATCGGCCAGTCCCTCACCCCGTCCCTGATCGACGCGGCGGTCTCGACGGGCCTGTCGGAACGGGAGGCCCGGGCGACGATCGCGTCGGCGGAGCGGCTCACGGGGGATCGGCGGGGGCGGTAGGGGGTGGCGGGGGGTGGCAGGGGCGTTGGAGGGACCGCGGGGGCGGTGAGGCGTGGCCGAGGGACCGTATGCGGCACCCCTGAACCAGCCACCGAGCCCACCGCCTCACGCACCCCCACCCTCACCCCCACCCTCACCTGCGTCCGCCCTCTCCCCCTCCCCTTGCCCCACCCCCGGCCGCCGTGCCGCGAGCCCCGTGAGGGCGCGGTGGGCGGTCCGGTAGGCGCGTGGGCTGGTGCCGGTGCGTCGCTGGAAGTGGTGCCGGAGGTTGGCGGGTGAGCCGAAGCCGGTGCGGGCGGCGATCTGTTCGATCGGCGTCTCACCGCTCTCCAGGAGGGACTGCGCCTGCTGGAGACGGACGCCGAGCAGGTACTGGAGCGGGGGCTGCCCGGTCTGGGCGCGGAAGCGGCGGTTCAGGCTGCTGACGCTGATCCCGGCGTGGGCGGCGATCTCGTCGAGGGTGAGCGGGCGTTCGAGGTTGGTTTCCAGCCAGCGCAGGGTGGGTCCGATGTCGGTACGGTCGGCGACCTCGCGCTCGGCCTCCTCGTGGTCGGCGGCGATCTGCTCGTGGAAGGGCAGCAGGATGCGCCGGGCGACCTCGGCGGCGACCCGTACGCCGTGGTCGCGTTCCAGCAGGTCGACGGCGAGGTCGATGCCGCCGAAGACCCCGGCGGCGGTGAGGAAGGGGCCGTCGGCGACGGAGGGCTCGCCCGACGGCACGGTCTCCACCTGGGGAAAGCGCGCGGCGAACTCGCCCAGTTGGGGCCAGGAGGTGGTGGCGCGGCGGCCGTCGAGGAGCCCGAGGGCGGCGAGGGTGAAGGCGCCGGTGCCGATCGCGGTCATCCGGCAGCCCCGGGCGGCGCAGGAGCGCAGGGCGTCGGCGACGGCCGGGGCGGGCGGCTCGCGGTGGGCGCGGTGGCCGGTGACGAGGACGGTGTCACCGTCGCCCAGCCCGTCCAGCGTCTCCAGCCCCCAGGGCACGGCGAAGCGCAGAACCGGTTCGCCCGTGGCCACGGTGCCGGTCGCGGCGCAGACGCGTACGTCGTAGTCGACGGTACGGAACTCCCGGGCGGCGGTCGTGAAGACCATCGGCGCGACGGTGAGTTGGTGACCGGGAACCCCGTCACCGACGAGCACACAGATCACCGGCACACGGCCGCCGCTCTCACCACTCCCCCGCGCCCTCGCTCCCGCACCCCGCTCCCTCATGACCAGAATTTAGCGCAGGGTGAAAGAAGTGCCTCTTTTTATGTGGTTGTGAGTTCCCTGAGGATGAGAAAAGGCACCGGAAGCGAGGGGACGCCCGGGAGCCGCGTCTCGTGGCCACGAGCAGCACCGATCCCGTACCCACCACACCCGAGGGAGACCTCTGTGCCCGCCTCGAACCCACGGACGCCCCGGCTGCGCACCGCGACCCTGCTGAGCGTCACCGCCATCACCCTGCTGACCTCGCTGGCCCTGGCCGCCCCGCCGACCCCGGCGTACGCGGCGGACCGCCCCGGCCACGCGACCCCGGCGCCGGACACCACGACCGAACGCCGGGTCATCGCGGCGATCGACCAGCGGGCCAAGCCCCTGCGCACCACACGACCGGACGCCGCCGCGACCGCCGACCTGACCGCCCTGGCCCGTATGACGAAGGACGCGACGGTGGTCGGCGTGGGCGAGGCGACGCACGGTTCCAGGGAACTGTTCCAGCTCAAGGACCGCCTCTTCCGGCACCTCGTGCAGCGCGAGGGCTTCCGGGTCTTCGCGCTGGAGATGTCATGGTCGGCGGGGACGCGGATCGACGCGTACGTGCGGACCGGCGAGGGCGATCTGCGCCAGATCATGCGGGAGGAGTTCCAGGGCCCGTACGGCGACTGGAACAACGAGGAGTTCCTGGCCCTGTTCTCCTGGATGCGCGCGTACAACACCGGGGCGCCGGCCGACGACCAGGTCCGGGTGATGGGCAACGACATCGGGGACGTGCACCGGTCCCAGTACGACCGCATCCTCGCCTGGGCGGCCGAGAACCGCCCCGATCTGACCCCGGACCTGCACCGGCGCTACGCCGGCCTCCTCGCCCTGCCCGACTCGATGAACGAGCGCATGGCCACCCTGTCGAACGCGCCGATGGCGGAGCGCCGCGCGTACGACGCGGACGCGAAGGCCGCGTACCAGGCGCTGGAGAGCGCGGGCGACACGGACCCCTGGGTACTCCAGGAGGCCCGGATGATCACCCAGATGACGACCATGTACACGTACGACGTCTACGCGCCGGACCAGCAGGCCGCCATCAACCTCCACCGCGACCGCGCGATGGCCGAGAACACGGTCTGGTGGCAGCGCCGGACCGGCGACCGCGTCCTGGCCTCCGCCCACAACGCCCACCTGGCCTACGAGTCCCCGAACCCGGAGAGCCACCCGGTGATGGAGGGAGCGTTCCTGCGCGACCTGATCGGCGACGAGTATCTGGCGATCGGCACCAGCATCCACAGCGGCGCCTACCGCGCGATGAACACCGTCACCGGCCAGTACGAGGTCTTCGACACCGGCCGCGCCGCCCCCGGCAGCAACGAACACACCCTCGACCGGGCCCGCCTACGCGACTACTACGTCGACCTCCGCACCCTCGCCGACCACCCCAAGGCCGGCCCCTGGCTCGCCACCCCCCGCCCCACCTTCGTGGTCCCCGGCTCCCACCCCAACGAGCCCGAACCGGTAGCCCTCTCCCGCTCCTTCGACATCCTGATCCACCTGCACCGGGTGAACGCGTCGGTACCGTTGCCGTAGCCCGCCGAGCGGCAGGGGCCGCGTAAGCCAGTCCGGGACCACACGGAGGTCCATGCGGACATCCGGGACCATGCGGAAGGGGTACCGCTCCGGAGAGTGGCACCCCTTCTGACCTGCAAGCCTTTGACCTGCTGCGGTGGGTGTGGGATTTGAACCCACGGTCACATCGCTGCGACGACGGTTTTCAAGACCGTTTCCTTCGGCCGCTCGGACAACCCACCTAGGCCCCGGCCCACCTGGGACGGAGCGGGTACAGCGTACCGGGATCGAGCGGCGGGCGGGGGCGGTGGTCCACACCGGGTCCACTGGCTCGGCTTCACCCAAGATCACCGCGGTGATCGACCTCTGGTCCGAGGCCCGCACCGGCACTGCGGAAGCCTAATGCTGTGCGGGCCCCATCCCAGATCGCGATCACCGCTCGTCACACGTCCGCGGTCGACCACCGTCTCACCCCCGGCCCGACCTCCGCTCGTGTGTCCGCCCGCTCCAGCTCGGCCGGCGCCCGTGTCACGCGCACAGCAACCAGTCGCCGGAGGGCAGAACGAGGCTGCTCATCACGGCCCTCTACTTGATCACCCAACCCCCGCCGCAAAACGGTCTCGACTACCTCTGCCAATCTTCGACCACACGCACGAACTGCACGTCCCGCCAAGGCTTAATCCACTCTGCCATGTACCTGACGTCGCTTGAAGAAGGGGCGGGGCGAGCCTGCTCCATCACAACTTTCGACGGCATGACTGCAGCGTCTCCCAACAAGAGTGCCTCCCCCGAACTCAAGACAGGAAGGGACTCCGTCAGGGGACCCAGAGAATCCGGCAGGAGACGCTTGACGTAATTTTGATCCTCCGGATTCGTGAGTCGCATCGCAAGAAAGTTGCTGCATTGAGAGAAGATCGTTTCCGAGATTTCGGCTGGCCTTTGACTCACAATGGCGGCCGTGATGCCGTACTTCCTACCCTCCTTGGCAATCCTTTCGATCGAATTTCTAGATGCGCTGAACTTGGCCAATCCGCTCTTCGGTACGTACTTGTGGGCTTCTTCATAAACGAGGAGAAGTGGCGTTTCCACCAGCGATGAGGCGTTGTTCTTCTTGAAGTAGTACGAGTAGTCAAAGAGCAATCGGGATACCAATGAGACAGTGATACTCAGGACCTCGAACGGAACGCCACTGAGGTCAATCACCGTTACGTTGGCGAGGGAGTCCGGATTATAACCGGTGAACTGGCGAAGAACGGTTTCAAGATCTACCTGCTTCGCCCTGGCCCCCAGCAGAAAATCTAGTCTCCTGTCGAGCACGCGATTCTCAAGTCGCGTAATGAAGTTATCAAGCTTACCAAAGAGGGGACCCGCCCGGTCAGTGGTCTTCCCGGGTGTGCCAATGCGCTCTGCGTTTTTCACCCTGATCGCATCGAGCACTTCTTGAATCTCAAAAAATATGGGGGACTCATAGTGGATCAGATCACGCTTTTCCTCCGGCCCATTGAAGTGCGTCCGCTTGTTCTCCGTGATGGACTTCTTCAAGATAGCGATTTGATTGTGCGATTGCTCCTCGTTGCTTTCGATAAATAGATCCTGTAGCTCCTCAGCATTGAGCAACCAGTAGGGAAGGATGAGAGAGTCGACGGAAAGGTGATTCGCCTCCGGGAATGCAGTTCCATATTCGGAGTGAATATCAAAGATCACAACGTGCGCGTTATTTAGGCTGTACTCGCCATAAGATTCATCTCGGATCTGGGTCGCAGTCTGAATGATCCGCGCTATGGCATGAGACTTCCCAGATCCCGTGGATCCCACGACCGCGATGTGACGGCTGAAGAACTTATCTCCGTCAACTGGAACGTCCACTGAAATGTCTTGCGCCAATTGGGCGAAGTGGAATCTCTTCTCGGTTTCGACTGTGTCATAGATGCGTTGAACCTCATCCTTCACAGCCACTGATACCTTCTTCGGCGGAATAGCGATTCCGCCGCCACCACGGGAGAAGCGTCCATCGCCATCAACGAAGCCAAGCGGCACCGCTTCGATGATGTACACCTTCTGTCGATCCTCCTCCACTTCCTTACTGGGCCGAAGCTCGATCGAATAGCTTTCGATAATCGCCATAATGGCGCCCTGCAAGCTGTCGTAAATCTTGAGGTAGGAACCGACTTCAACCGGATCGCCATCAGCAAGTTCGCCAATATTGTGAACTGCGATCTTGATGCGATTAGGGTAAACGGCGACTACTTCCGCACTGGACACTGAACTCCCCCTACCGGAAAACTTCGATCAGGTCGCCATGAGATTGCAGAAATACGTGGTGTGGACGTGGGACTGGGACAGGAGAATCATTCTTCTCGACGAGGAAGAAGTCGTGAAATTCCTTAATCGCCACCCTGGCCATCAGCTCGTTCAACTGCTCCGGTTCCACGATCTTAAGGCGAGCAGCACCGAAGGGCGGGTTGGTCAGGATCTCCATCCTGAAGGCTCCGCCGTGATATCCACGTCCGTCATTAAAATAGGCGCCGGCCTCCCAGAGGCTCGCCTTTATGGAGCTCTCATCAAACTCGCCGCGGAATGTGAAATAGGGGGCCGGAGAGTTCTCTTCGATACGATACCTATCACAGATACTTAGTACCGCCTCCGCAATGTCCTGCGGCTTGGTCTCCCGTGTGCATTCAAAAGAAAATACCCGTTCGAGGTTTGGGATATTGACCCGCCGTGGGAGGTACTGCCTCCTTACTATTTTGAGGTACTTTTCGTACCCACAATGGGCCACATAGGTCGAAGTGAAGATTGCGCTCTGCGCTTCCTTAACGGCTTTTTTCAAGTCATTGAGTCCGACCCATCGAGAACCCGGGAATTTGGTCAAAACCAGATTCCTCAGGTACGCGTGAAGAATCGCATGGTAGGAGAGCGCTTCTACGGAATCCTTGGCCGCAAGCTCGGTAGCGACACACTTCAAAACGTTCTTGAACTGCGTTTCATAGTCCTCTGCAAAGTTGATACAGAAGGACTTCAAGAACTGCAACTTCACTTCTTCTTCTACCTGATCAAATTGATCAGCGAGCAAGCTGTCCAGTTCGTCAGCAGTGAGCAATCGGAAAGTCCCCGGAGGCTGGTCCGCGAAATGACAGTGCAAAATGTAAGAAGTGGAGCGGCTACTCATGAACTGTAGAAACATTTTGCGGACCGCTTTGCCTATCACTGATAGATAGAATTTGCCGGACCGATTCTTAATCTGCATGTGATAGTGCTCGCCACTCAGATCTTGCGCGCCTTCGATCTGAAGCCTCTGTCGCGGGCTCTGAAAGATTTCAAGAAGGGTTTTATCGAATTGGTAAGCAAACCCTTTGATGGCGTCGTGCCCGCCGTCGTCCACGGGAAGAGGGCTACTTGCAAGATCGGTCAACAGCTACTCCGGAATGCTCGGGGCGGAGCGTGTGGCACCTGTGGGGTCAACTACCCACAGCGCGCACCCTGGTGCACTTCATGCTAAGTGGTGCGGGTGGCGCCACAGGGGAAAATGCTCCAATCGCTCCACTCTCAGTCAACCTCGCTGTGTCTCAACCGGGGTGACCGCGATAGAGCACGGCAGCATCCCCGCCGCTGCGGTTGCTACTTCACGACCTGCGCACTCCACACCCGGCCCGCGGCCTGGGTACCGTCGAGGGTAGAAGCCCCGACGGATGGAGCACGATGCATCGCCGCCTGTTGGACCGCCGGCGCCTCGCCTCTTGGGGGGAGCGCTGATGCTGGAAGAAGCCGAAGAGATCGGCCGTCGCGCACGCCGCGCACGGCTCCGCCTCGGCATGACGCAAGCCGACCTCGCTGCCGCCCTGGGCAAGACTCAAGGGTGGGTGTCCAAGATGGAACGCGGACACATCGAGCTGGACCGCGTCGGCCTGCTCAACTTGCTCGCCTCGGAGCTGCACGTACACCCGAACGACCTGATCGGACGCCCGTACAACAGCTCTCCGGCCGAGAATCAGTGGCAGGTCTCTGCCGCAGCGATCATGCGTGAGCTGCGCCGTTACGACCTCGCCCCCGTCTTCGACGGCACGCCCCGACCCGCCCATCAACTCTGGCAGGAAACCACCCGCCTGCATCGCCTGCGTGACGCCGCCGCCAACGTGGCGATCATGGAAGTTCTCCCCGACCTGTTCCGTGAGGCACGCGCCCTGGCCGAAGTCTCCACGGGGCACGAGCGGGAAGAGGCGTTCGCCATCTACGCCGTGTGCTGCAAGTTCGCCCACACCGCCGCGCACGCCCTTGGACACCCTGAGCTAATCGCCATGGCCTGTGAGCGGGCTGCTTGGTCTGCCCGGCAGTCCGGCGACCCTGTCATGCCTGCTGTCGCCGACTGGATGCGTGTCTGGGACATGTGGGCCACGGCGGACTGGGACGACGCAATTGCCCTGTCAGACAAGGCGATTCGGAGCGTGCAGCAAGAATATGACCGGGGTGAGCCGCTGGCCGTGCGAGCGTGGGGGACACTGCAACTGCGCGCGGCAGTCTCGGCTGCACGGAGCGGTCGCAAGGCTGAAGCGAAGGACCGGATCAAGCACGCGCGGAGTGCAGGCAAGCGGATGGCAGAGGCTATCGGGCCTCCGGTCTACGACCGCCACAGCCTGACCTTCTCGCCGGGCAACGTGCAGATCCACGCGATCAGCGTCGCTCTGGAGATGCATGAGCAACGCGAGGCCCTGTCGATAGACCGGCGTACGAGTAAGGAGCTGGTCGAGGCGCTCCCCAACTCCCGTCAGGGGCACCACCACATGGACCTGGCCCGAGCTTGGCTGTGGGATGGGAACCGCGACAAGGCGCTGAAGGAACTGGAGAAGGCCGAGCGCATCGCCCCCCAGCTCGTCCGCAATCACCCCATCGCCCGGTCAACCCTGCGCAGCATCGTGTACGCCGAGCGCGCGAGCACCCGCGAGAAGCTGCGCCGCATGTCAGACCGCTTCCACCTCGACGGATGAGGGTCGTATTCCTGCGGTTCATATTGAGCCCTGGAGATCTTCATAGCTTCGAGACATGGCCGAACAGACCTCGAAGCAACTCCCGGCGCGGCGCGCCGAGTTAATCCCTGGCGCCCCGTTTCATCCTCGCCTTGGCGACCTCGCTCTCGACCTCGCCAAGGGCGGGAAGATCGGGGTGTGCGTCGCCCTGCCGAGCGACAGCTCCGCGTCGTACCAACTGCGCCCGCCCGGCGGTGGTGAGGACTGGCGGGCCAGGTCCGACGGAAGCACCCTGCGCCCCGTGCCCGTCCCGGTCACGCATGCCACCCCCATGCAGCGGGACGCCGCCTACGACCATCGCGCACAGCAGGCCGCACTGCCGGTCACCGTGCACTACGAGGACGGCGGCGCCTGCGAGACGATGCTCGTGCTCACCCCGGCGCAAGTCGAGCTGTACTACATCCAGCTCGGTCAGCTCATCGAGGCGAGGGAATCGGCTCGGGAGCATGAGCGGTGAGCCCGGCCGTGCTGATGCTCGCTCTGCCGGCCTCTGCACGTCCCCCGATGCGGTCGCCCATCGCCTTCCGATGTGAGGCGACCGCCCGCGACCTCAGCGGCACTCGCGAGGTTCTGCTCGCCACCTACCGCGGCCAGTCCCCGCGTCTCACTGCCCGCTGGCTACGCGCCCAGGCATTCCGCCTCGCCCGACTGCTGTCCCCCGACCCCGGGGCCGTGTTCTTCCGGGACGCGCCGCTCATCACCCCCGGGCCGGACGTTCCTCGCCCTGATGCCGCACTGCGCGCGTGGGCCGACAGTGACCAGGTGTACGAGTACGCAATACGCGCTCTCGCCGCAGGCCGCGCGTTCGTGTTCGAGGTGACGGACTACGACGCCCGGTACTCCCTCCGGGTGTATCCGCTGCCCACACGCAACCCGGCACCCCCGCAAGCCCCCGTCCCCGCCCGGTGCTCACCCAACTCCCCGGCGGGGACCTGCCGCCATCGGAGGCCACGGGGACGGCGCACGCCCCGATGACCCCCGCCCCCGCGTCTTTCCCGGTTCCCCCCGGCGCGGGGGCGGGTTCACCACCCAACCGGAACTCTCCCGCTGAACGCACACCCGCCGCTCTGCGGCGCAGTCCTGCCCATCTACCGAGGGGAAGACGCGGTGACCACCTATCCCGTATCGCCGAACACCGTGCTCGCCAACGCGCTGACACACGCTGATGACCTGCTCCGGCCGCACATCGTCAACGCGGCTCCGGAGCGGATCGTGTTCGTGGTGGGAACGCAGATCAACGGAGCGCCGCACATCGGAACGTCCCTGGTCCAGTCGCTCACGTTCGCCACTGCGGCGCGCATCCGCGACAAGTTCGGCGTACCGGCCGAAGTCCAGTTCGGTGCCCTCGACAACGCGCCGTACGCCATCGTCACCGACAAGGAGACCGGTCACCGCTACCAGCGGGCTTACGCGCACGCCCTGGGCGCGGCCGGCATCGCGGAACAGGTCGACAAGCTGTACCGTCCACTGTTCACGGCCCTGTCCGAGCGCCTGCACGTGCCATACTCCGTCGAGACCTACAGCCAGCAACAGGCGGGCGAGCATTTCCGCCGCACCTGGCTGCGTGTCCTGCCCCGCATGGACGCCGCCCGCTGGTACCTGTCTCCGTCGTCCGGCGTCCCGCATGTCCGCGTTCCCTGCCCCCGACCCGGCTGCGGGTGGGCCGAGAAGTACGCGGAGCGAACCCGCGTCCGTGACGACGGCTTCGAGCGGGTAGCCGTCTCAGCCGTATGCCTGCACCATGGCGAATACGAGGTCGTCATCGACCCGGCCAACGGCGGCTACCTGGACCTGGCCACGCTGTACAGGAACCTGGTCAAGGAACTGGCCATCACCGGAGCGGTCGGCACGCTGTACGTCATGGTCAAGGGCGGCGACTGGATGCCCGGCTGCATCCTCGTCGACGGCGCCCTACAGGCCGTCGGCCTCACGCGTGGCCAGCTGCCCGCCCGGTTGTTCTGCCCCCAGGTCGTCACGGACACGGGAGCGAAGCTGTCCAAATCCCTCATCCGCGAAGGGCGAGCGCCCTTGCCCGAAGGTGCGGCCCCGTGGATGCTCGACACCCGAGAGTGGCCGGGCTCGTTGGCTGCATACGTCGACCGCTTGCTCGGTCTGACCGACGTGTTACTCGCCGACCCCCGCCACTTCTTCCGCTCGTACTCGGCCGGTGAACTCGGCCGACTGATGACCACTGCAACAGCTAGGAGCGTTCCCGCCCCATGACGGAGACTGCCGCCGCGCGCGTCCGCGAACTGAACCTCTACCGCCGGTACTTCGACCTGGTGGCCGCCGGTCAGAAGACGATCGAGGTGCGGGTGAAGTACCCCCACCTCGAAGACCTGGCCGCCGGAGACGTCATCCGCTTCCGCATCAAGGGCACGGACGAGACGTGCGACGCCCTGGTGAAGCGGGTCACGGAGTACAAGACATTCGAGGAACTGCTCGACGGGGAGGGTCCGGCGAACGTCAACCCGGCCTCCACCCGCGAGCAGCAGCTCGCCAACATCCGCGAGATCTACCCCGCGGAGAAGGAAGCGCTCGGCGCGCTCGCCATCGAAATCGAGCTGCTGCCGTAAGCCCGTACGGTCCTCACCGCCGAGGGCCGTGCGGCTTCCGCTAGGGAACGCTGACAACTGGAGACCGGACCACCCCTCAACCTGGACGGAAATCCGAGCGGTCGGTCGCGAATTGCCTGGTCAGGACCCCGGTACCGATGGCGCCGGGGTGGTTGGCGTGCTCGGACACGAGTGCCGCTCACCCCCGGCTCCTTGTCATCGAATTGGAGAGGGTTCTGACCTGAGCCACCGAAAGTCAGCCACGGCGGCGGGTGCGCCGAACGCGCACCCGCCACGTGTGTCTCCAGCAACCGCGGTCGCGTCCCGCCGGGTGGTGTAAGCGATCACGCGCATCGCCCTCCGGTATCCGGCCCGTGACGATCTCTCCGTCGGCGCGGCACGCGAAACGGCTTGGTCAGACGCCGGGAGCGTCCCAGTCGGCCCAAGTGCGCGGCGTGACCTGCGAGTTCCGATCCGTTGATCGGCTACACCATCCGGCGGGACGCCATCGCAACCGCCCACCGGCATCAGCCACGTATCTTCGAACGTCACGGGCCTCCGCATCACACCGGCCTCGGCGCGCCGTCGGTTGCAGCTGATGGATTGCTTCTGTCTGCGGCGCTGAGGCTGGCCGCCCGGCGGCAGCTGGCTTGACAGCAATTCGCGGTGATCTGTGCGGACTTGGCGATCAGCTCGCTCCTGTCGGCCGCGCGCACTGAGGTGACTGGCAAGGATCTTCGCGGTTCCGGCTGGCCACTTCTCGGGCTGTGCGGCGCGAGCGGGCGGGGCCGGCGCGGGCGGTGGCGGAGACATGGAGCCAGGGGGGGGCGGCGGCGCCCGCCCCGGCCGGGGGGGGGGGGGGCGGGGGGGCGGGGGGCGGGCGCGCGCGGGGTGGGTAGAGCGCGCGGCGGCGCGCG
>NZ_JBHYUG010000027.1:69277-92654 GCF_042749375.1 Streptomyces sp. NPDC059477
CCAGCGGGCCGCCTTGATCCAGTAAAGAAACTTTGGACAGCTCGCCCCTTCGGCCGCTTCGGCCGGTAGGTGACGGGCTGTTTCGACATATTCGACATATTTCATTCGCACAATTGATGCTTCAAGCCGTTCTGTTCACGACCTGGCCGTTCTCTATCCACAGGCTCCGCCATGTCTGATGTCCCTGCTGAAAGTTATCCACAGGCGTGCCCGCCGGGCGCGGGGCCATCCGGAAGGGGGAGCAAGTGCGAACACTGACGGATCATCAGCTTTCACTGATCGCACCGGGCTCGCGCCGGAGGACCCGGAGCCCATGCGCACAGAAGGCGATAGATGTGACCCAAGCCATACGCGCGACCGTCACACGCTCAGGCCTTTCGGCACCTGTAGCCAGTGAGAGTCCGGATTCCTCTGTGAATTTCCGGAGGGCTACGACCCTGGCAACGGAGGTGGAGCGAGTGGGGATGAATGACGGTCCGCACCGGTCACAGCAGCCGATTGCTTCCCGTCAGGCGGTGCGGTCCCGCGACTCCGCCGTCCGCACGACGGAAGGCCACGAGGGATTTTCCTGCCCGCTCCCGCCCGGCGGGCACGTGGGTTGCGGCAGGAAGACCGGTTTCAGCAGGCTTCCCGGACGAGCGGCCGAATGGTGCACGCGCGCTTCACCAGGACAGGCCAACAAGGGGTTTCACGAGGCGACGCAGGAGAACGGCACAGCGATGGACGGGGAAACGGTGGACGAGCGTGAGATCTCAGCGCTGGAAGCGGACGTGGCACAACTGTCCAGCGAGATAGCCGAGTTCGCGGAGCTTATGCGGCTGGCGGCGCGGGACCTCAACTCTCTTGCCCGTCGATGTGGTCTGCCATCTTCTGCATCAGAGTGAACATCTTGGCCATGTCCTGCTTCAGACTCGCCAGTTCATGCTTCAGCTCCTCAACATCCATGGCGAGGTTGAAGTAGCGCGTCTCGGAAGGCGTCGGTTTGGGGGGCGCACTCTCGGGTGCACCCTCTTCGGCCTGTTCGTCCTGAGCCTGCTCGGGTTCACCTTCGGGCCGGCGCACGAAACTGCCCCTGCCCTGGACGCCGTAGATGAGCCCCTCGTTCTTGAGCATGCGGAACGCGTTCTGCACGGTGGCGCTGGCGATGCCGAACTTCTCCTGCAGTTCCCGCGACGGGGGGATCTGGTCACCGGGCTTCAGGACGCCGGTATGAATCTGGCGTCGCAGGTACTCGGCGACCTGCACGTAGGGGGGCCGGTGGTCCCGATCGAGGGGCAGTGTCATGGCCGCAGGATACGGCCACCCAGCTAGATCACGCGGGAGTACCAGCAAACTCCCACCCCCAGCGTTTCAGTTGGCTAGCGTTGCAGCTAACTGAAACATGTGGTTGTATCTAGTCCTGGCCGGAGATCATCACCGGCCACCCCCTGCAGAAAGGGCCTCACTGTCATGGCCAGGACCGTTATCCGCGTGCACGTGCTGGACTCCACGAACGTCATGGCCGGCACGCCGACGGTGCCGAAGTGGAAGGACCAGGAGAACGGCGTCCGCGCGGTGGACTTCGAGACCGGTGCGCCGCTGTGCACACTGACCCTCTTCGTGATGGAGGGTGAGCGCGCCGAGGCGATCAAGGTGACCGTCCCGCAGACCGGACTGCCCAACGGCCTGCACCCGGGCCGATTCGTCCGCCCGGTGGACCTCTTCGCGAGCCCGTGGGCGCGGATCTTCAACGATCAGCTTCAGGAGGGCGTGGCTTACCGCTGCGCTGCGCTGGAGCTCGTCGACGGTCCGCACGTGCAGCAGGACGTGGCCGCGTCCGAGGCTGCTGCGGCGTGACACCGCTCCCCGCACGGCTGCGGTGAGACCCCAGATGGCAGCCGCCCGCTCGCAATCTTCACCGACGGAGCGGCTGCCCATCTGGGTCAATGCGCCCCCATCCCTTGTACTTCTCCGCGCGTCCGGTGCCGCGCGATTTCCCGAACGAAACGAAGGAAGACCGGTGAACGAACTCAACGAAGCGTTTGGTTGGCTCCGTGGAGCGATGTGGCTGGGACTCGGACTGATCGCCCTGTGGGCTGTGGTCTGGGTCGGCCGCTACCTGCGGGCGTCGCCGATGGAGCGGATCAGTATCCGTCAGGCGATACGGATTCGCTGGGGCTGGAAGCGGCTCGCGCAGATGTGCGGACTGTCCGTTACAGACAAGATGCCCACGCCCCTGGCCTCGCTCGCGAACACGGACGGCACGCCGCCCAAGCCCCGGGTCCTGGTCCCGGCCTTCAAGGTCACGCCGGACGCCTTCGGAGTGATGGCATGGGCGAACTGCTTGCCGAAGGTGGGTCTGGCGGAGTTCCAGAAGGCCGCCCCCTACCTGGCGGACGCCTGGCGCATGACGCGGGTGTCTGCGCTACCCGGGGACAGGCCCGGACAGGTCCTGCTGCGCGGGGTGCGGGTGGACCCGCTGATCGTGCCGACCGTGCACGTGCCCACCGGCCGCCCGCCGGAGGAGTACGCGAAGTGGGACCTGGGGGTCGACGAGTTCGGTATGCCCGTCGTCGTGGCCCTCAGGGAAGTACCCGGCATGGCTGTCGGCGGCCTGCCTGGCTTCGGGAAGACCTCGTGCGTGAACCGGCTGGTGTGTGACTGGGCGCCTTCGCCGGCCGTTCAGTTCGTCTTCTTCGACGGCAAGGTCTCTCACGCCTATGAGGGCGACTACGCCGACCTCGTCCAGCGGGCGTTCGCGTTCTGCGGCGACGACCTGGAGCAGGCGAACAAGCTGTTGAAGGAACTGGTGCAGCTGCGCCGCGCCCGCTCCGCGTCCATCCGCAGCGTCCTGGGCGTGAAGAACATGTGGCACGTCGGCCCGTCTGCCGACTGGCCACTGATCGTCATCGTCATCGACGAAGCCCACACCTACTTCCGCGATCACAAGGGCTCCGACCCGGTAACCAGGAAGCTCGCCGCGTTCGCGGCGGACAACGCCCGCTTGACGGAGGACTTGGTGAAGAAGGGCCGTTCGGTCGGCTTCCTGACCGTGCTGACCACGCAGAAGACCACCGGGGACGCCATCCCCACCTTCATCCGGGATGTTTGCCCGGTCGGGCTGTCCTTCGCGCAGAAGACCGCGGATGCCGCCGTGGCCGCGCTCGGCGACGACATCCGCGAGTGGCCCGACGCCAGCCCGGTCAACCTCCAGGACCCCGCCTACGTCGGTGTCGCGGTCATGTCCCAGCACGGGCGCCCTGGCTTCGTACGCATCCGTACCCCCTACGTCGCCGACGAAGACGCCGCCCGCATCTCCGAGCAGACCGCCCACCTGACGCAGCACCCGGCCCGGCTGCTGGAGAGCCTGACCGGCCGCCCGGTGGTGGACCTCACCAAGCCCGACTCCGAGCCCCCGGCAAAGGCGGCCTGACATGCGCCGCGTCATGAGGATCTACATCCGGCATATGCACAGGGCGATCATCGCCCAGGACTTTGACATGGCCGGTCGGATCGGCATTGCCGCTTACCGCGTTGCCAACGCCAGCGAACGCCGGGGGCTGGAGACCTACTTCGGGCCGAACGCCGCCCACCGGGCCGGCCTCGACCGCGACTGACCGCCTGTTCTTGCCCCCAACTCATTCTGGGAGGAGGTGAAACCCCTCATGTCAGAAGACCGGATCACTCAGCGCACGATCACCGTGGTCATGGCGGTCATCGCCCTGCTGGCGTTCGTGTTCTCCTTCGGCAACGTCTGGAACCTCGCCCTGCGCCTGGGCGTCCCCAACCCGATCGCACCCCTGATCGCTCCCATGGTCGACCTGTCCGTCCTCGGTCTCCTGGTCGCCCTGCGCTACCTGTCCCTGCGAGGCGTCCCCGCCGACCACCTCAAAGGCGCGACCCGGCTGATGCACACCTCCGGCTTCTTCACTCTCGCCCTCAACATCGCCGAACCCGTCATCGCCGGGCACTACGGTCGCGCCTGCGTCGATGCTGTCGCCCCGCTGCTTCTCCTCGGCTGGGGCGCTGTCGGCCCCGCACTTCTGCGCCACTTCCACGCCGTCACCACCCCCGCCCCCGCCGGTGTACCGGCTGGGCACCCGGCCCCCGTCGCCCTTCCGGAGCGGAGCAGGGAAACCGCACCGGAAGACGACCCGACCGAAGCCGCTCTCGCCCCGGAGCCTGCCCCCGAACCGGCGATGCCATCGACTCCCACTCCGTTGGCCCCTGCCCTTTCTCCAGACGCTGCGACGCATTCACCGGTCAAGGTGGCCCCGGCTCTGCTGGACGCCGCCCGCGAGATCGCCGACGCCCACCACGCCGCACACGGCCAGCCGATCACCGCGGCCCAGCTCAAAGCTCGCCTCGGCGTAAGTCTGCCTCTGGCCACCGCCGCACACGCGGCCCTGACGGCCTGAACCTCCCGCCGGCCTCCCGGCACTTCCCCTCTGGCCCCCTGGGCCTGACCCCGTCACGCCCTCGGGCAGCACCCGGCTCCCGCCTCGGTGCTGCCCAGGGCCCTCCATCAGCGGAAAGGACGCACCTGCCGATGCCCCGCGACCTCGACCTGCGGAACGTGATCAGCCCCGCTGTCCGGGACCTGATCGAGCTGGCCAACCTCGGCGACTTCGACCGCACCCGCGACCAGATCACCCGCCTGCGCGGCTGCACCCGCCCCGTCAACCTCGTCGGTCACACCCACACCCGCGACGCTGCCACCGGCGAAACGATCCGCTCGTACTCCACCAGCGACGAACCCACGGGACGCCTGCTGACCACCTGCGGCAACCGCCGCTCCTCACGCTGCGCCACCTGCTCCCGCGTCTACGCCGCCGACACCTACCACCTCATCCGCGCCGGACTCTTCGGCGGCAAAAGCGTCCCCGAAACCGTCCGCTCCCATCCCCGCGTCTTCGCCACGCTCACCGCCCCTTCGTTCGGGCCCGTCCACAACCGGCCCACCACCAAGGACGGCAAGCCACACGCCTGCCGCTGCGGCCAGCACCACGCAGACGACGCCCCCGAACTCGGCACACCACTGCACCCGGCCTCTTACGACTACACCGGCGCCGTGCTGTGGAACGCCCACGCCGGAGCCCTGTGGGCCCGCTTCACCCTCAACCTCCGGCGCGCCCTGGCCGCCCACTTCGGCATCACGCAGAAGGACATGAAGCAGGTTCTGCGGGTGTCCTTCGCCAAAGTCGCCGAGTACCAGAAGCGCGGCCTGGTCCACTTCCACGCCGTCATCCGCATCGACGGCCCCGATGGCCACACCAGCTCCCCGCCAGCCTGGGCCACCGTGGACGACCTCACCCACGCCATCCGCACCGCAGTCCCCCGCACCGCGCTCACCGTCACCTCCGACACCGTCGGAGACCACAAGATCCGCTGGGGACAGATGCTCGACGTACGGGAGATCACCGCGCTCGGCGACGGCGAACTCACCGACGCCGCCGTGGCCGGGTACGTCGCCAAGTACGCCACCAAGAGCGCTGAGGACTCCGGCACCGTCGACCGTTCCCTGGTCTGCCGCACCTGCTCCGGCCACGGCATCGTCGGCGGCCGTATTCGGGACCTGTGCCCCGGCTGCGAAGGCACCCGTCAAGCCGAACCCCTGCGGGACCTTCCCGTCCACCAGCACGTCCGGCAGATGATCCGCACCGCCTGGGACCTCGGTGGCCTGCCCGAATTCGCGGACCTCAAGCTCTGCAAGTGGGCCCACATGCTCGGCTTCCGCGGCCACTTCTCCACCAAGTCACGCGCCTACTCCACCACCCTCGGCGCACTCCGCGACGTACGCCGCGCCTGGCGCCTCGCCCAGGCAGAAGCCTCCCGCGCCCGCGCCGGCCTCCCCACGACCGACGAGAACACCACCCTCGTCACCGCCTCCTCCTGGACCTACCTCAGCAGCGGCTACCGCCCCGGTGAGGAACTCCTCGCCGCCCAGGTCCGCCACGACGTGGCCCAGGCCGACCGCATCAAGTCCGAAGGAGAGCCCTGGCTGTGACAACTCCGACCACCGCCGACAAGCGAACGCTGACGCTGGTCGAAGCACTCGCTGAGATCAGGGTCTCCCGCGCCGCCTTCTACCGAATGCGCGCCCGCGGCCAGGCACCACGACACCTGAAGCTCCCCAATGGCCAAATTCGCATCCGCCGGGCAGACCTCGACGCCTGGTTCGACGGCTGCGAGGTGCAGGAAGCGTGCTGACCTACGACGTTCAGATCTGGGGCATCCGCAAGCGTCCCAACCGCGCGGCGGCCTATCAGCTCCGGTGGCGCGTCGGTCCCCGGCCCTTCTCCAAGAGCTACAAGATAAAGGCTCAGGCCGACGGTCGACGCTCGGAGCTGCTGACCGCGCTGCGCAACCGCGAGCAGTTCGACACGGAAACCGGCCTGCCCGCCTCGGAGGTGCAGGCGCTCAACTCCTCCACCTGGTACGCCCACACCCGTGCGTACGCCGAGATGAAGTGGCCGGGTGCCTCGGCCAAGCACCGCGCAAGCATCGCTGACACGCTGGCGACCATCACTCCGAAGCTGGTCAAGGAGAAGCGCGGGGCTCCGGCACCCAAGGTGCTACGGATCGCGCTCTACTCGTGGGTCTACAGGTTCGTCCTGGACGACGACGGAACGCTGAAGCCCCGCCTTGACCTCGAAGATCCCCCGGCCGACATCGTGGCCGCGCTGGACTGGATCGCTCGCAAGTCGGTGGACATCACCGACCTCAACACACCGTCGGTGGTGCGGACCGCCCTCGACGCGCTGAAGTTGAAGCAGGACGGCACAGCCGCTGCCGAGAACACGGTGAACCGCAAGCGGACCGTCTTCAGCAACTGCCTGCGCTACGCCGTGGAACGAGAGCTGCTGACGTCCCTGCCCCTCGACAAGGTGGACTGGACCCCGCCCGAGACCGACGACGAGATCGACTTCCGGTTCGTCCCCGGCCCCAAGCTGGCGAAGGCGCTGATCGACGCTGTCGGGGAGCAGGGCGAACGCGGACGACACCTGAAGGCGTTCTTCGGCTGCCTCTACTACGCGGCTAACCGCCCTGGTGAGGCGGCCAGTCTCCGTGAGGACGACTTCACCCTTCCCGAAGAGGGCTGGGGTGAAGTCCTGCTCTCCACGAGCATGCCCCGAGTCGGCTCCGGATGGACCGACACGGGCGAGTCGTTCGATACGCGCGGTCTGAAGAAACGGGCTCGGAAGGCGACTCGGCCGGTGCCGATTCCACCTGTTCTCGTGCGCCTGATCCGCGAGCACATCAAGGAGTTCGGCACCTCCGAGGACGGCTGGCTGTTTCGCGCGGCCCAGGGTGGCCACCTGCTGTCCAAGGAGTACGGGGAGGCCTGGAAGGCGGCCCGCCTCGTGGTGCTGACCGAGTCTGAAGCGGCCGCGCCTCTGGCTGACGTGCCCTACTCCCTGCGCCACGCGGGCGTGTCGCTGTGGCTCGAGTCTGGCGTCTCCCCGGCCGAGGTCGCACGCCGGGCCGGCCACAGCATCGCGGTCCTGTTCCGCTTCTACGCCAAGGCCATTCACCGCAACCAGCAACGCTCGAACGAACAGATCGAGCAGGCTTTGGATGCCGCAGATCAGGAGTAATGTGCTATGCCGAACAGCGATGCCCCGCCATAATCCGTGAACAAGTCGCCCCTACTGAATCCAGTGGGGGCGGCCTATTTTCGCGCGCCGAAAGGGCGGATTAGAGGTTTCACTCGACTCCGCCACTCAACAGTAATCAGCGATCAAGCAACGTAGATTATCTCACACCTTTCTATCGAGATACAGGAAGTTTGTGTAAGGCTCAGAGTTATCCAGAGTCCGCTCAAAAGCAACAATCTTTTCGGCAGGATAGTTCGCAGTAGCGGACCTTAGATCCACTCCGGGAGTTGGCGTGGTACAGATCGCAACAGCCCATGAATCACTGCCAACAGCTCGCATTACGGCTTTTCCATTTTTGCGCACAGAGTCTAGATCAGATCTGAGCTTGCGACTGTCCGCTAGCTCACTATTCGCACAATGAGAAATCACAATAAGCGAGGCCATCAACCATCCCGGCGGACGCCTGGAATCTAGTGCATCAAGGAGTCCCGCCAAAGGAACCGAACTCGGCGAGAGCTGAGTTCCTCGCCTCTCCCTGGTTGCAATGAATGCGATATTCGGTGCCACTTCTTGAGCGACATCAATCACATTGATCACACCTTGGGGACCTGAATCCAGATACTTCACCATCCAGTCAGCCTCAGAAGCCGCTGTCACTTGCGGCATACCCGAGATAAGGCAACGCAAGTCGATGTAGTTCAGCAATCTCGCTGCTGGCTTAATGGTGCTAGCAATCCAAGATAGGTCGTCCACGTTAGTGATCCACGGGTTCGCGACGAAGCGCGCATCCTCGAACTCCTCTGCCGGCATCGGGGAATGAACTCGCGGAGAGACGGAAGACAGATCCTCGAGAGTTACGACGACTGGGAAGAAGGTCTTTACTTGTGAAGCATGGAACTCGACCCTTGCGCCACTTTCATCCACACCAGTGATGGGGCCGGCTTGCATAGCTCGGATAGTCCGATGAGCCTGCGCCTGCGCGTCCGTGATGAGTTTCTGCACCACACCGCGAATGGCTTTTACATCACCCGCTTGAGCCGATGGCGAGAAACCGCCCGCTTTAGCTTCTACAACGAGAGCGACATGCCCGAGGACTATCAATCCGTCGCCTTCAGGCGGCACCACATTGGTTGCAGCCCGGTCAGGATCCGGGTACCGAAGACTCCTGAGAACCAGATCAGGCTTGAGTGCACGCGACAGGACTTCGAGCGCTTGGCGCTCAGTGTAGGAAGACTTTGCCTTTTGAAGTCTTTCCGATGCGCCACGACCCACGCTTTTGATCGCTTCATCCAACATTGGCGCGAGAGCATGAACAAGGTTTGGATAAACCGGAGCCAAATAGCGCCCATCACCAATCTGCATGAGTGGCTTAAGTCGCAGTTCCGCCAGAACCTTGAGCGTATGATTATCCCGCAATCCAGTGGATAGCAAGTTGACCAATAGGTATCGCGCAGCGTCCGCCCCTACAGCCTGCTCCAGATCTTCAACAGTAAAGGAAACGGCTTGCCCGAAACCCGAGATTACATCTCCAGGAATCCTTCCCCTCTTCATCATTTTAAACAGCTTCGGCATCAAAGGAAGGCCAGCCTTCCTGGCGATCTTAAAGAACTCAGAAATGCCATCCTGAAAAGCATCGTCAACGAAGATCGCGACCTTTGCCGCCTGCTCCGCAGTCGGGGCACCTACCGAAATTAGCTCCTCCTCAAATTCGCTGTAAACGTCAACTACTCGATACAGTTCCGCCAGTGCCGGCCCAGGATCATGGGAATATAGATTGGAGATGTAGAATTGCTGAGAAGCTGGGTCAAGTTCCGCAAGCAGCTCGTTACGATTCGTGTGCCATTGCTGGTCATAAGAAATCGCACGCGCTAGCGCGGTCTCGACTTCATCAATCGAGACCGGCTTCTTAGGTGAATCCACAGTGGGCATGAACCCCAAGAGGAGTGCCTGAGCATACTCGACAAGTACCGAAGGAATCTTCGATGACCCTTTAGTGAGGGGAATCAGCGAAGCCATTTGCAGGGAAGCGACAACATCCCCCTTGTCCAGACCTCCGAGAAGTACTTGGGCAGCCTTTCGGGCTTCGTCACGGTCCTTCATCAACTCAGTCATCGCACTCCCCCTTGGTGCTCTTACCGTCAGCGAGCCCCTACTTCACGGGCAAGGAACTCGTCTCATGGACTCCGGTACGGATCATTTATATACACGAGGAGCCATCGATGTCGTCGAGATATTGAAGTTCGTCGGCATAGAAGTTCCCAGGGCGCCGAAGGTTCGAAATTCCGTTCGGAAGGCGATCCTGCTGCCAGGGCTGGCAAGCCAGGCGGCGATTTCAGGGATGTACTATTTTGCAACGATCGCGGTCCATGCCTGCACCGGAACAGCCCTAGCCACAATGCATCTCACGGTCGAAAACTGGTCCACGCCTGGTCCACACACAGTGATCCACAACGCAACAGAGCCGGATCAAGATGAGACACCCTCCACGCAGAAGGGGCGCCCCTCGCTGAGGGACACCCCTTCTGACCAGCACGTCTCTGACCTGCGGAGGCGGTGGGATTCGAACCCACGGTGACGCTTTCACGTCACTACGGTTTTCAAGACCGTTCCCTTAGGCCGCTCGGGCAACCCACCCCGCGTCAGCGGTGATCCGCTGCGCGGGGACAAGAGTAACCGGGTTCGGCCGGAGGTCGCTCAGCTGTCGCCCACTCGGGAGTCGAGGGTGACGTCGACCGTGTCGGTCTTGCCGTCTCGTTCGTAGGTGAGGGTGACCTTGTCGCCGGGCTTGTGGGTCCAGATCTCGCCGATCAGGGTGGGGCCGCTGTCGATGACGCGGTCGTCGAGCTTGGTGATCACGTCGCCGGGCTTGAGGCCGGCGTCCGCGGCCGGGCCGCCCGCCTCCACGGCGTCGGCGCCGCCCGCGCCGGTGTCGGTGATCTTCGCGCCGCCCGTGCCCTCCTCCAGCGAGACCGACGCGCCGATCTTGGCGTACACCGGCTTGCCCGTCTCGATGAGTTCCTGGGCGACGTACTCGGCCTGGTTGATCGGGATCGCGAAGCCCAGGCCGATCGAGCCGGACTGGCCGGTGCCGCCGAGGCCGCTGCCCGAGGACTGGATCGCGGAGTTGATGCCGATCACATTGCCCTGGGCGTCCAGCAGCGGGCCGCCGGAGTTGCCCGGGTTGATCGAGGCGTCGGTCTGGAGCGCGCTCATGTACGACGCGTTGGTACCGCTGCCGTCGCTGGAGGCGACCGGGCGGTTCTTGGCGCTGATGATGCCCGTCGTCACCGTGTTGGACAGTCCGAAGGGGGCGCCGATCGCGATCGTCGAGTCGCCGACGGCCACCTTGTCGGAGTCGCCCAGCGTCAGCGGCTTCAGGTCCGACGGGGCGTTCTTGAGCTTGATGACGGCGACGTCGTACCCCTGGGCGTTCCCGATCACCTCGGCGTCGTACTTCTTGCCGCTCGGGAAGGTCACGCTCACCGTGCCGCCGTCGACGGCGTCGGCCACCACGTGGTTGTTGGTGATGATGTGGCCCTCGGTGTCGAACACGAAGCCCGTGCCCGTGCCCCCCTCGCCGTTGCTGGACGCCGCCTCGATGGTGACCGTGCTCGGCAGCGCCGCCGCCGCCACCCCGGCGACCGTGCCCGGATCGCGCTTCACATCGCCGCCGCTGTCCGACGCGGAGACGGTCGTGGAACTGGTGTCGTCGTCGTTCTTCGCCAGCGTGTACCCGAGGCCGCCGCCGAGGCCGCCCGCGAGCAGCGCCGCCACCAGGACGCCCGCGAACAGACCGCCCCGGCCACGGCCGGACTTCGGCGCGGGCGGCTGCTGCTGGTACGCCGCTCCCCATGGCGCGTCCGGACCTCCCGGACCACCCGTACCCGCCGGGTCGCCCGGGTCGCCCGCCGGGGTGCCGAACGCCAGCGACGGCGGCGGCGGAGGCGGCCACGACGCGTCCGGCGCCGAGGTGCCCGCCTCCGCCGGGTACGCCGGAGTGTGGGTCTGCGGGGGCGTCTCGGCGGCGTACGGAGACGTCGCCGGCGGTCCGCCCGGGACCGGGGGGAGGGGTGTCGTGGGCACGGGGGCCTGCGGCGAGGCTACGGGCGTGTCCACCGGCACGGGAGGTGCGGACGGGGCCGGTGGTACCGCAGTGCCCTCGTTCTCGGTGCTCACAGCTCTTCTCCTCGATCCACGGCTGTCGTTGTAGGTCCCACTCGGTCAGCCTGTTCAGGTCCGCCGACGACCCGGTGCGCTGCGGCTGTTCCTCTGCTTTTGTATGCCATCAGCTTTTCCCACTGGCTGTCAGAGCGCCATAAGCCAAGCCTGTGTGTCTCCGGACTGTTCTTTATATTGGACTACATGGAGCGTATTCGACTTATTGCTCTTAATGGATGTATCCGGGCGGCGGCGCCGGGACACCCCGCGGTGACACCATGACGCGGTGACCCACGCACCGCAGCGCCGCATCCAGGTCGTCGCCCACCGGGGCGCCTCCGAGGACGCGCCCGAACACACACTGGCCGCCTACAAGAAGGCGATCGAGGTCGGCGCCGACGCCCTCGAATGCGATGTACGTCTCACCGCCGACGGCCATCTCGTCTGTGTCCACGACCGCCGCGTCAACCGTACGTCCAACGGCCGCGGCGCCGTCTCCGCGCTGGAGCTGGCCGAACTCGCCGCCCTCGACTTCGGCTCCTGGAAGCGGAGCGAGCACTACCGCACCCGCGACGAGGAACCCGACTGGGAGCACCGCCCCGAGGACCCCGCGGATACCTCCGTACTCACCCTCGAACGGCTCCTGGAGCTGGTCGCGGACGCCGGGCGCCGGGTGGAACTGGCGATCGAGACCAAGCACCCCACCCGCTGGGCCGGCCAGGTCGAGGAGCGGCTGCTGCACCTCCTCAAGCGCTTCGGCCTGGACTCCCCCACCGCCCCTGAGGACTCCCCGGTACGGATCATGAGCTTCTCGGCGCGCTCCCTGCACCGCGTCCGGGCCGCCGCACCGACGCTGCCCACCGTCTATCTGATGCAGTTCGCCTCGCCCCGGCTCCGGGACGGACGGCTGCCCGCGGGCGTCGGCATCGCCGGGCCCTCCCTCCGGATCGTGCGCAACCACCCCGCGTACGTCGAACGCTTCCGGCGCGCCGGCCACCGGGTGCACGTCTGGACCGTGAACGAACCCGAGGACGTCGACCTCTGTGTCGAACTGGGCATCGACGCGATCATCACCAACCGCCCCCGAGAGGTGCTGCGGCAACTCGGCCGCCGCCCGTGAGGCCCGGACACCGGCTCCTCCGCCCCGCCGCCCGCCCCCGCCTCCTCCGGCTCCGTCGCCCCTTCTTCCGCCGTCCTTACCGTCGGAGCCCTTGACCCCGCCCTCGATCTCCCGCCATTCTCCGGGTCTCGGCCACGCCATCGAATTCAAGCCACACATGCACGATGTCTTGACAGTCTCCTGACAGCCTTCTGACGGCCTCGTCACAGGGTGTGCACCGGCGCGTTCGGTCCGTGTTCGATCGAGGTGAGTGCGTCACAGCACCTGGATTGGCCGGTTTCCGGTACAGGCCAATGGGGCATCCACACCGTGGCGTGGGGCGAAGGAGGTCTCGGGGGTGGCGTTGGTGGTGGCACAAGAAGTGCCCACGTCGTCGAGCATGGCCGTAGCCCATGGCCCGGCGGGCGTGGGGAAAGCAAGGCACCGGATGCGTGACCAGTTGCGCACAGGCGGTGTGGCTGAATCGGTCATTGACGATGCTGTGTTGATCCTTTCCGAACTGTTGAGTAATGCCTGTAAACACGGCCGACCACTGGGCGACGCCCTGGCCGGCGACGGGGACGTGAGAGCCGCATGGCGTGTGGACGCGCGCGGGCGGCTGATCGTGGAGGTCACGGACGGCGGCGGACCCACCCGCCCGGCTCCGGCCACCCCGTCGGTCACCGCCCACGGCGGTCGCGGGCTGAACATCATCACCGCACTGGCCGACGACTGGGGCGTCCGGGACGACGCCCGGGGCGAGGTCACGGTGTGGGTCGTGGTCCACGACAACGTACGGGACCGGCGGTCCGGCCATCGCCGCGACGATTTCGCCGCGCGGATCGGTGCTCCGGCCCTGTCCGCGATCCCGGACCTGGATTTCGCGGACGCGTTCGACGACCTGGACTAGCCCGGGGGCGAGCCCCCGGGGATCACCGGGGATCACCGGGGATCTCCGAGGATCAGCAGGGAATCGCCGGGGAATCGCCGGGGAGTCCGAGGGTGGACCGCCCCGGGGTGGATCACGGGACCGGTGGCGGTCCGGACCGGCGGACCGCCATGGGCCGTCGCCATGGACGGTCACCATGGGCCGTCACCATGGATCATCGCCCTCGATGGTCGATGGCGCATCGTCGCCATGGACCGCCGCCTCCCGTCCCCCCACCCCCGAGCGGCTAGGCTCGCGCCCGTATCAGCAGAGCCGTAACCGGGAGACAGCCACCATGGCCAAGAAGCGACCCCAGACAAAGGGCGCGCGCCCGCAGCTCACGGACGGAGAGGTTCCGGTCGTCGGCGCGCGTGAGCCCTGCCCCTGCGGCAGTGGCCGGCGCTACAAGGCCTGTCATGGCCGCGCCGCCGCGCAGGCCGTGACCGAGCTGGTGCAGCGCCCGTTCGAGGGCCTGCCCGGCGAATGCGACTGGGTGGCGCTGCGCGAACTGGTGCCGGCCGCGACGGTGGAACTGCACCTGCGCGGCGGACTGCCCGAGGGCGTGCCGTCGGTCACATTGGCGACGGTGCTGCCGATGGCCTGGCCCGCGCTGCGCCGCGACGACGGCTCGGTGCTGATGGGCCTCCAGAACGACACGGCGTCCGGCGACATCAGCCGCGATCTCGCCGACACCCTCGCCGCCGCGCTGATCGCCACGCCCGGTACGCCGGTGCAGGGCCGCCGCGCCCCGGCCGACGGGCCCCGGCTCCAGGACGTGCTCGACCCCGAGGGCGCCTTCGAGCCAGTTGTGCACAGCGGGTTCGAGTTCTGGGTGCCGGACACGGACAACGCGTCGGCCGAGGTGACCGCTTCCCTGGAGCGGGCCAACGCCGCCGCCATCCCGACGGTCAAGCTGACCGGCGTCGACGCCGCGTACTGGTGCGAGGCCCCGGACAAGAACCATCTGCGCTGGGTCATGCCGCACCCGGAGGAGAAGCTGCTGGACGCGCTCGCCCGGCTGCACGCGGCGGGCCGCTCCAGCCTCGGCGAGGACACCCGGCTGGTGGGCTCCTTCCGGGCCCACGGTCTCATCGTGCCGGTCTGGGACCTGCCGAGCGGGATGAGCGCCGAGGACATCGAGAAGCCGGCCGCGGAGTTCGCCGAGCGGCTCACCACCGCGCTGGCCTCGGAGGAGCCCCTCTCCGCCGACGAGCGGCGGGCACGCGGCGGGCTCACCAACCGGCAGGTCACACTCAGCTGACCGCGCCGGACCGACCGGGCGGCGGCTGACTGGTCGGTCAGCCGTACGCGCCGGGGCGCCGCAGCCGCCGACGGCCGTCAACTCCCGTCGCCAACAAGCCAGTCGGTGTCCGAATAGCCGAGCAAACGCTGAGATCGAATTTGCTAACCGCCGATCTCTTGTTACCGTTCCCATAGCCCGGTTGCTGGTGCATCCCCCGTCGCCAGCAATCGGGTCTTTCTCTGCCCACCGCCCGCCCCGCCCCGAGCGGGCCGTCCGTACGGCGGTGGCGCTACCGCATCCGACCCGCGTCCTCGCAGGTCATCGCCCCGCCCAGCGCCCCGGTCAACTCCCCGCCGGCACCGTCGAGTTGCTCCCCGAGCGCAGCAGCAGCGGCCCCCGACCCTCCGCATCCGCGAACTCCGCGACCGCCGAGTAGTGCTCCAGATCCCCCCGCGTCCGCTCACGCGGCGTCTCACAGTCCGCCGGTTCGTCGCCCGCGTCCGTCGCACAGTGCAACGTCACCGTCCGGCCACCGGGTCCCATCAACGTGAGTACGGCGGTCAGGGCGTCGCCGGTCGCATTGCGGTAGTAGGTGCGCGCCCAGGTGTCCTCGCCCTGGGTCAGCACACAGGTCTGCGCCTCGATGCCGTCGGGCGAGGTGAGCTCCGGGCCGCAGCGGGCGGCGGTGGCCGGCCCGAGACCGAGCCGCTGCGGAGAGTCGGAGGCGGGGCCGACTCCGGAGTCGGTTCCGGAGCCGGCCCCAAAACCAGCCCCAGCCTCAGCTCCAGCCCCAGACGCAAATTCGGGCCCGGACCCAGCCCCCGCCCCAAACCCGGATTCGGAGTTCGAAAGAGCCGTCTCCCCGGCGCCCGGCTGATCCGGCACCCGGAGATCGTCCCGGCCGTCCCGGCCGTTCCGGCCGTCCCCATGGTCCCGGCCATCCCGGCCACCCCGGCCCCCGTCACCGACCGGACCCGTCCCGTCACCGGAAGGGCCCTGTTCACCCCGCGACACGCCCGCCGCACCGACCGTCCGTCCACCCCCACCGGCATCCCCGCCCCCATCCCCACTCCCGTCCCCGCCCACCGGTCCCGCGGACGCCACCGCCAGCGGCAGTACGACAGCACACATCGCGAGGCCCGCTAGGGCGACAAGACGGGGGTTCATGTCTGGGACGATAACGAGCGGGGACGGGCGCCCGGTTCCGGCGACGCCCGACACCCCTACAACTCGGGCGCGCTCACACCCGTACGAGTGAGCGCCTCGACGACCGCGTCGACCACGGCCTCGACATCGGGCACCCAGGGCGCGGCCGAGCCGGGCAGCGGCGCGCGCTCCCAGCGGATCTCGCCCTGCACGGTGGTGGACGGCGGCAGGGCGATGTAGCCGCCCTCGCCGTGGAAGCGGAGCGAGCCGGGGACGAAGTCCTTGGCGTACAGCAGTTCGCCCAGCTGTTCCATCGAGTACGGGCGCACCAGCAGCGCCCAGCGGGTGGGCGAGGCGATGACCGGGCCCAGCCGCATGCCGCCTCGGTCCAGCGCGTCGAGGGCGCGCGCCGCCGCCGCGGCCGGCAGGCTCACCGCGCAGGGCGCGCTGCCGCCGGTGGCGAGGATGACCGGGGCCGTGGGGCGGTTGCCCCACCACCAGCGCACCATGCGCTCGTCGGTGGTGGCCGCGAGCAGGCCCGGGTCGAAGGGGTGCGCGCCGGGGACCGTGCAGTCGGGGTCGGGGCAGCCGCAGCGGGACCGGCCCTGCGGGTCGGCCGCCACGCCCGGGAGTACGGGCCACTGCCACTGCGTCGCGAAGGTCAAAGCCGCGCCGACCACCTCAGGTCTCCCGCCGTTCCGCCTGGACAGGAGCCTGCGTCGCCTTCCGAGGATCTCGCGCATGAGCGCTCGTTCCTTTCCGTTGCACGCCTGGCAACACCGTGGGTTCACATCACACCATGTGTCGATCACTTCACTGTGCGTACCTATGGGCGCATCACACCCCGGCCGTGGGCACGGGGAACCCCTATGGGTCGAGCGTTTGGCTGCGTCCGCTGCCGTTCCGTCCATACTGCGACTGTCCAGAGCACGGACGTGGCGGGGGGTGGCGAAGTCTGGCGTTTTCGGGTCGCGCTCTTACTCTTCGCCGCCACCACGAGAGGATGGGGCACGGTCGTCGGTGGCTAAGACGCCCGGGTCCGTTGCCAGGTTCCGGGTAGCCCCCAACCACCCCTGGCCTTCACCGAGTACGTACCCATCACGACCGCTGTGACGCTCCGTCGAGCAAGGCCAGTCGACCCCAATCACCCGATACATGGAACAGTTTTAGGCCAACTTTGCCTTTACGCAAGGGGAACCACGATTCATCACGTCAGCCCCCTGGACACCAGGAATCCCAGCAGGACAATGCTGGACATCCCCTCACGAGTGCGTGTACATGTGGAGACACTGCTAGCGGCGCAGAATGACATGGGGGTTTGCGATGCTTTTCAGCAGTAAGCACCGGTCGGAAAGCCGGACACCATGAACGCCCCGCACCCTCCGAAAGTGGCCGGAATCGATGCAACGGTTCCCTCGCCCGCACACACTGTCGCGCCCGCGCCCGCGACCTCCGGCGCCTCAGCCGGCGCATCCGGCCCTGCCGATCCTTCTGGCCCTTCCGATCCTTCAGGCCCTACCGGCCCTACCGGCCCCGTCGGCACATCCGGTCCGGGCGCTCTGCTCCAGGACCGGCTGGCCGGCTGGGTCTCCGACCTCACCACCCTGCACGAGCTGACCGAACGCCTGGCCCGCACCGACACCCTTCCCGACGCCCTCCAGGAACTGCTGCGCGCGGGCGCCGCCTTGGTGGGCGCCCGGCGCGGTCTGGTCGTACTGGAACCGGCCGACGGGCTCGGCCCCCGCTCCACCGTCGGCCTGGGCCTGGCCCCGGCCGATCTCGGCCATCTGGAGACCGTCCCGCGCGGTTCGCTGCCGTACGGCGAACTGCTCGACACGCCCGCCGGACTGCCCGGCGGCGTGGCTGAGATCGTGCGCGCGGATCTGCTCGCCGAGGACGGGCTCGACCCCCGCCACCGCGAGGTCGCCGCCCGCCTGGGCTACGCCGCCAGCTACGCCCTGCCGCTGTCCACCAAGGGAGCCGGCCGGCTCGGTGCCGCCGTATGGCTGTACGACGAGCCCGCCGAACCGGTGGAGCGGATGCGGCATCTCGCCGGCCTCTACACCCGGTACGCCACCGAGCAGCTCGCGCGGCTGCTGGAGGTCGAGCGCACGCGCGCGTGCCTGAAGACCATCTCCGAGGAACTGCTCCCCTCGCGGCTGCCCCGCGTGTCCGGCGTACAGCTCGCCGCCCGGCACCGCACCGGGCCGCGCGGCGGCGGCGACTGGTACGACGCGCTGCCGCTGCCCGACGCGGCCCTCGGGCTCGCCGTGGGCTCGGTCACCGGGTCCGGGCCGAGCGCGGTCGCGGCGATGGGACGGCTGCGGGCGTCCCTGCGCGCGTACGCGGTGATGGAGGGCGAGGATCCGGTGGCGGTCCTGTCGGACCTGGAGCTGCTGCTGCGGCTCACCGAGCCCGCGCGCTCGGCCACCGCCCTGTTCGCCTACTGCGAGCCCGCGCTCGGCAAGCTCACCCTCGCCGGGGCCGGGCACTGCCCGCCGCTGCTGATCGGCGAGCGGCGCACCGAGTTCGTGGAGACGTCCGTGTCCGCGCCGCTGGGCATGCTCGCCTGCTGGGAGGCGCCGAGCGTGGAGGTGCAGGCGGAGGCCGGTGAGACGGTGCTGCTGTACACCGACGGGCTGCTCCAGCGCACGGGCGATCCGGTCGACCGCGCGTTCGCCCGGCTGCACGCGGCGGCGGCCGGGGCCCCGAAGGCGGCCCGCCGGGACCCCGAGGCGCTGACCGACCATGTGCTGCGGGCCGTCCTGCCGGACGGGCTGGACGCGACGGACGGCGCGGAGGACGTGGTGATGCTGGCGGCACGGTTCGAATAGGGCCTCCGCCCCGTACGGCGCCGGGAGGAGTACGCACCCCGTCGCTGCACGTAACGGGCATTCCGGTACTGGACCCCCGTCCGAACGACCGTACGATGGACGGGGTCCAGTGCCGTACCCATGTCCCATCAGGAGGATTGCCGTGGCCGACCAGCTCACCCCGGAGCACGCAAAGACCCCGGAGAGCCCGGAAATCGATCCGGAGACCGCCGCGGGAATCGATCCGGAACTCGATGCGGAAATCGACGCGGAGAGCGCGTCGGAGAAGCCGGTCAAGCCGCGCAAGAACGGGCTGTACCCCGGCGTGTCCGAGGAGCTGGCCGAGAACATGAAGGCCGGCTGGGCCGACACCGAGCTGCACGACCTGGCGCCGATCGCGCAGGCCGCCGAGACCGCCGTCCGCCGCGCCGCGCTCTCCGCCCGCTTCCCCGGCGAGCGGCTGGTGATCCCCGCGGGCCGGCTGAAGACCCGCTCCAACGACACGGAGTACCCCTTCCGCGCCTCCGTGGAGTACGCGTACCTCACCGGCAACCAGACCGAGGACGGCGTGCTCGTCCTGGAACCGCGGACCGGGGGGCACACGGCCACGATCTATCTGCTGCCGCGCTCCGACCGGGAGAACGGCGAATTCTGGCTCTCCGGGCAGGGCGAGCTGTGGGTGGGCCGCCGCCATTCGCTCTCCGAGGCGGCCGAGCTGTACGGCATCCCGGCCTCCGACGTGCGCGCGCTGCCGGACGCGCTGCGCGAGGCCACCGGCCCGGTGCGGGTCGTGCGCGGCTACGACGCCGGGATCGAGGCCGCCCTGACCGACAAGGTCACCGGTGAGCGCGACGAGGAGCTGCGGGTCTTCCTCTCCGAGCAGCGGCTGGTCAAGGACGGGTTCGAGATCGCGGAACTCCAGAAGGCCGTCGACTCGACCGTCCGGGGCTTCGAGGACGTCGTACGCGTGCTCGACAAGGCGGAGGCCACCTCCGAGCGGTACATCGAGGGAACGTTCTTCCTGCGCGCCCGCGTCGAGGGCAACGATGTCGGCTACGGCTCCATCTGCGCCGCCGGGGCGCACGCCTGCACGCTGCACTGGGTCCGCAACGACGGGCCGGTGCGCGCGGGCGACCTGCTGCTGCTGGACGCGGGCGTCGAGACCCACACGTACTACACCGCCGACGTCACACGCACGCTGCCGGTCAGCGGGCGGTTCAGCGAGATCCAGCGGAAGATCTACGACGCCGTCTACGACGCCCAGGAGGCCGGCATCGAGGCGGTCCGGCCGGGCGCGAAGTACCGGGACTTCCACGACGCCTCCCAGCGGGTGCTGGCCGAGCGGCTGGTGGAGTGGGGCTTGGTCGAGGGGCCGGTGGAGCGGGTGCTCGAACTGGGGCTCCAGCGGCGCTGGACGCTGCACGGGACCGGGCACATGCTCGGCATGGACGTCCACGACTGCGCCGCCGCGCGGACCGAGTCGTACGTCGACGGGGTCCTGGAGCCGGGGATGTGCCTGACCGTGGAGCCGGGGCTGTACTTCCAGGCCGACGATCTGACCGTGCCCGAGGAGTACCGGGGGATCGGGGTGCGGATCGAGGACGACGTGCTGGTGACGGAGGACGGGAACCGCAACCTGAGCGCTGCGCTGCCTCGGCGGTCGGATGCGGTGGAGGGGTGGATGGCTTCGCTCGGGCGGGGCTGACGTTGTCCGATGTCGTTCCTCGGGCGCGGGTGGGTTGTGGCTGGTCGCGCAGTTCCCCGCGCCCCTCAAAGCCGCGAAGGCGGGCGCCCGGTCCCGCCCCGGGACCGCCGAGGTCAGACGGCCATCAGTGGCGCGTCCTTGCGCCACTTGAGGAGCTTGTCGAAGCTGACCACCGCGCCGGCCCGGCCCGGCTTGTTGACGATGCGGACATGGTCGGCGAGTTCCCGGATGAGGTAGAGGCCCCGGCCGTTCTCGGCGTCCTCCGCGGTCGCCGGGCGCGGCGGACGGTCGGCCGTGAAGCCGGGGCCGGAATCCGTGACCTCGATACGGCACATCTCCCCGTCGAGGTACGCCGTGACGCGATAGGCCCCCGAGAAGGTGCCGGGGGCGGTGCCGCCGCCGTGCTCGACGGCGTTCGCACAGGCTTCGCTCAGGGCCACGGAGAGGTCGTACGAGACGTCGGGATCGACGCCCGCGGTCTCCATGGTGCCGAGCAACAGGCGCCGCGCGAGCGGAACGCTCGCGGCTTCACGCCGCAGATGGAGTGACCACCAGATGCTCATGCTCCAGCCTCCTGGCCGCGGCTCGACATACCGTTACGTATTGCCGCCCACGCCCGTACGCAATCGCGATTTCGCGGTGACTCCGCCCATACAGCGGATGCGACAGCGGTGGCGGTCGGTGTATGTGGGGTGGTAGTGGCACCATGCGAACCAGCCGTATCAGGGTTTCCCTGGCTTTCTCTGGTTTCTGATGGTTTCCACCTGTTTTTCCGCACCGTGGCGGTCTCCCCGGCACAGGGAATCTCGCGGGCCTGCCGTAGGGGACCGGCGCGGGCCTGCCGTAGGGGGCCGGTAGGGCCAGTGCGATGATGAGCCCGCCATGACTGCCCCCCAGCCGCGCACGGCGCGCTCCGGGAGAGATCTCCGGATCCTGCGGGCCGCGGTGTTCGCCGCGGTCTGTGTCGTGCTGTCCGCGGTCGGGCACGTCATCGCGTCCTGCGCGGCGGTGCCGCTGTGGGCGCTGGGCACGGGCTTCGCCGGGGTGCTCGCGGTCGCCGTGCCGCTCGCCGGGCGGGTGCGGTCGCTGGGCGGGATCGTAGGGCTGCTGACGGCCGGGCAGATCGCGCTGCACACCCTGTTCGGGCTGGGCCAGCACCGTACGGCGACGGCCGCCGCCGAGGCCGCCCGTGCCGCCGCCGACAACTCGCTCGTCGAGCGGGCCGCGCGGCTGTTGTGCGGGACCACCGCCGCCGCGCTCAGCCCGGCCGAGGCGCAGCGCCTGCTGACCGAGGCCCGGCTGGTACCGGGGCCGGGCGGCGCGCCGTCCGCCGCGCACCACCGCGCCGACGCGCTGGCCGACTCCGCCGGTTCGTCCGCCGTACTGCTGCCGTCCCTGCCGATGCTGCTGAGCCACGTCCTGGCGGCGATCGCCGCGGGCTGGCTGCTGCGGCGCGGGGACCTGGCGCTGCTGCGGCTCGTGGAGCTGTCGGCGCAGGGCATGGCCGAGGGAACGCTCGTACGCTCCCTGTGGGCGGCGCTCGCGCTGGTGCGGGCCCTGTGCGCGGGGCTCCTGGCCGCGCCGGAGGCCGGTCCGCGTGCGGTGCGCGTGAGCGAGTTCGCGGCCCCCGAGCCGTCCACCACGGCGCTCCAGCACACCGTCGTCCGGCGCGGGCCGCCCGTCGGCGCGTTCGCCCTCGCCGCCTGACGCGACCGCCACCGACCTACGGGTTCGTACGGATTCGTACGGGTTCTTCGGGACGGGTGCTGCCGCTGTCGTGCGGCACGCGCGTGTGCCCGTTGCCGGGCTCTCCCGCGAAAGCGCCTCTATAGGACGCGTTTTCCGCGAGAGCACTCCTATAGGGACGCGTTTCCAGCGTTTCCAGGGCACCTCCACGCGCGCGTACCCCTCTTCCCATCCAACTTCCCGTTCACTTTCCCGTTCGACTTCCCGTTCGACTTTCCCGTTCAACGGATTCTGATTCGAAGTGGAGTGCCTCTCCTCATGAAGGCTTCCCGTATCGCCGCCGCCGGTGCCGTCGCCGCCGCGGCCGTCGTCGTCCTGTCCTCCCCCGCCCTCGCGCATGTGAGCGTGCAGCCGGAGGGGTCGGCCGCCAAGGGCGGCTACGTGGTCGTGGACTTCAAGGTCCCCAATGAGCGCGACGACGCCTCGACCACCAAGCTGGAGGTCAACTTCCCGGCGGAGCACCCGCTGTCCTCGGTCCTGCCGGAGCCGGTCCCGGGCTGGGACGCCGAGGTCACCCGGTCGAAGCTGGACGAGCCGATCGACTCGCACGGCCAGCAGATCACCGAGGCGGTCACCAAGGTGACGTGGACCGCCACCGGCAAGGGCGTCGAGCCCGGCTTCTTCCAGAAGTTCCCGGTGTCCGTCGGCGCCCTGCCCGACGACACCGACGAACTCGTCTTCAAGGCCCTCCAGACGTACTCAGACAACGAGGTCGTGCGCTGGATCGAGGTGCCTCAGGAGGGCCAGGAGGAGCCGGAGTACCCGGCCCCGGTGCTCGCCCTGTCGGCCGCCACGGAGGACCATCACGCCGCCGCCGGCTCGGGCTCCGAGGCGGCGAGCCAGGAGCCCACCGCCGCGAACACCTCCACCGCGTCCGAGGAGTCCGGCGGCTCCACCGACACCACCGCCCGCGTCCTCGGCGTCGTCGGGATCGCCGTCGGCGTGGCGGGGGTGGCGTACGG
>NZ_JBHYUG010000028.1:0-92597 GCF_042749375.1 Streptomyces sp. NPDC059477
CCCCAACACCACCCGCGCCCCCCGCCTGGGGGGGGGGGGCCCCCCTTCGGCTGTTCTCGGATTGCTAGTCCGCCGTCGGTTCCCGGCGTACCGACAGCAGGTCTTCCAGTTGTTCCTCCCTTGCCTGGGCCGCTACGAACAGGAGTTCGTCGCCGGCTTCCAGGGAGTCCTCCCGGGTGGGGGTGAGGACGCGGGTGCCGCGGATGATGGTGACCAGGGAGGTGTCCTCGGGCCAGTCGACGTCGCCGACCTGGGTGCCGGCGAGGGCGGACTCCTCGGGGAGGGTCAGTTCGACGAGGTTGGCGTCGCCGTGGCTGAAGCGCAGCAGGCGGACCAGGTCGCCGACGCTGACGGCCTCCTCGACCAGGGCGGACATCAGACGGGGGGTGGAGACGGCGACGTCGACGCCCCAGGCCTCGTTGAACAGCCACTCGTTCTTGGGGTTGTTGACGCGGGCGACGACGCGCGGGACGCCGTACTCCGTCTTCGCGAGCAGGGAGACGACCAGGTTGACCTTGTCGTCGCCGGTCGCGGCGATGACGACGTTGCAGCGCTGGAGGGCCGCCTCGTCCAGGGACGTGATCTCGCAGGCGTCGGCCAGCAGCCACTCCGCCTGCGGTACCCGCTCGACCGAGATCGCGGTCGGGGCCTTGTCGATCAGCAGGATCTCGTGGCCGTTCTCCAGCAGTTCGCCCGCGATCGAGCGGCCCACGGCGCCGGCGCCGGCGATGGCGACTCTCATCAGTTGCCGCCTTCCTTCGGGCCTTCGGCGAACGCCGCCTCGACCTTCTCCACCTCGTCGGTGCGCATCATCACGTGCACCAGGTCGCCCTCTTGCAGCACGGTCTGCGAGGAGGGCAGCATCGCTTCGCCGAGGCGGGTCAGGAACGCCACCCGGACGCCCGTCTCCTCCTGGAGCTTGCTGATCTTGTGACCGACCCAGGCGTGCGAGGCATGTACCTCGGCGAGCTGGACGCCGCCGGTGGGATCGCGCCACAGCGGCTCGGAGCCGGACGGCAGCAGGCGGCGCAGCATCTGATCGGCGGTCCAGCGGACCGTGGCCACGGTGGGGATGCCGAGGCGCTGGTAGACCTCGGCGCGGCGGGGGTCGTAGATCCGGGCGGCGACATTCTCGACGGCGAACATCTCGCGGGCCACGCGGGCGGCGATGATGTTGGAGTTGTCGCCGCTGGAGACGGCGGCGAAGGCGCCGGCCTCCTCGATGCCGGCTTCGCGCAGGGTGTCCTGGTCGAAGCCGACGCCGGTGACCCGGCGGCCACCGAACGAGGAGCCAAGGCGTCGGAAGGCGGTGGGGTCCTGGTCGATCACGGCGACCGTGTGCCCCTGTTGCTCCAGGGTCTGGGCGAGAGCGGAACCCACTCTGCCGCAGCCCATGATGACGATGTGCACGACCGTCCTTCCGAGGTCAAGGGTTATTGACTTGGCTGGTTCTAGGGTCTCAGACCGTCGCCCAAGCTACACACGCACGGTCGGCGGACGGCAACCCGTGTGAACGGCGGTCAGGGGCTGTCGGCTCGTCTGCTGATCCTTCGGACACTGAGCAGCGTGAGGACACCGAGGCCGATGAGGGCGAGCGTGGCGCCGATCAGCTCTGCGGTCGCGGGCATGGGACCTCCGGGGATGCGGCGGGAGTCTGCTGGTGGCTGACCCGACGTCGGTGACGGTGGCTGTCCCGACGTCCATGAGGACGCCTGGAGCGGCGTGGATGCCTGTGCCGGCGTCGAGGGGATCGTCGTACAGGCACGCTTGTCGTACCGGAAGGGGGTCGGCTCGTACCGGAGGGGCGTCGGCGGGGCCGCCGAATCGGGGCTGTGATTCACCCGTGGGGCAGAGCTGTGATTCATCTGTGGGGCGGATCGGGGCGCGCTGTGCGGGCCCGGGGGTGGCGGGCCGAGGTGTGGGGCGGATCTCGGGTCACGATGTGGGCGAGCGGGCGTTCGAAGCCGTACGATCCTCAGTCGTGTCCAAACTGACCGACGTGCCCAAACGGATTCTCATCGGGCGCGCACTGCGCAGTGACCGGCTGGGGGAGACGCTCCTGCCGAAGCGCATCGCCCTCCCCGTCTTCGCGTCCGACCCGCTGTCCTCGGTGGCGTACGCGCCGGGCGAGGTGCTGCTGGTGCTGTCCATCGCGGGTGTGTCGGCGTACCACTTCAGCCCCTGGATCGCGCTCGCGGTCGTGGTGCTGATGTTCACGGTCGTCGCCTCCTACCGGCAGAACGTGCACGCGTACCCGAGCGGTGGCGGCGACTACGAGGTGGCGACGACCAACCTCGGTCCCAAGGCGGGGCTCACGGTCGCCAGCGCGCTGCTGGTCGACTACGTCCTGACGGTCGCCGTCTCCATCTCCTCCGGCATCGAGAACCTGGGCTCGGCGATCCCGTTCGTGGTCGAGAACAAGGTGGCCTGCGCGGTCGGTGTGATCGTGCTGCTGACCGTGATGAATCTGCGCGGGGTCCGCGAGTCCGGCTCGCTGTTCGCGATTCCGACGTACGTGTTCGTCGCGGGCGTCTTCCTCATGATCGCGTGGGGCGCCTATCGCGGGCTGGTGCTGGACGATGCCCTGCGGGCGCCGACGGCGGGCTTCGAGATCAAGGCGGAACATCAGGGCCTGGCCGGTTTTGCCCTGGTCTTCCTGCTGCTCCGGGCCTTCTCCTCGGGCTGTGCCGCGCTGACCGGCGTGGAGGCCATCTCCAACGGCGTCCCCGCCTTCCGCAAGCCCAAGTCGCGCAACGCGGCGACCACGCTGGCGCTGATGGGGCTGCTGGCGGTCACCATGTTCTGCGGGATCATCGGGCTCGCCATGGCCAGCAATGTGCGGATGGCCGAGAACCCGGCGCACGATCTGCTGGAGAACGGCGTCCCGGTCGGCTCGGACTATGTCCAGAACCCGGTGATCTCCCAGGTCGCCGAGGCGGTCTTCGGCTCCGGCAGTTTCTTCTTCCTGGTGCTGGCGGCGGCCACCGCGCTGGTGCTGTTCCTCGCCGCGAACACGGCGTACAACGGCTTCCCGGTGCTGGGTTCGATACTCGCCCAGGACCGCTATCTGCCGCGCCAGTTGCACACCCGGGGCGACCGGCTCGCCTTCTCCAACGGCATCGTGCTGCTCGCGGGCGCGGCCGGGCTGCTGGTGTGGGTCTACGGGGCCGACTCGACGCGTCTGATCCAGCTCTACATCGTCGGTGTGTTCGTCTCCTTCACCCTCAGCCAGATAGGCATGGTCCGGCACTGGAACCGGCATCTCGCGGTCGAGAAGGACCCGGGCAAGCGGCGGCACATGTTCCGCTCCCGGGCGATCAATACGTTCGGTGCCTTCTTCACGGGGCTGGTGCTGGTCGTCGTCCTGGTCACCAAGTTCACGCACGGCGCGTGGGTGGCGCTGCTCGGCATGGTGATCTTCTACGGCATCATGACCGCGATCCGGCGCCACTACGACCGGGTCGCGGAGGAACTGGCGGCGGTCGAGGGGCCGAGCGACGACAGCGTGCGGCCGTCGCGGGTCCACTCGGTGGTCCTCATCTCGAAGATCCACCGCCCGACGCTGCGTGCCCTCGCCTACGCCAAGCTGATGCGCTCGGACACCCTGGAGGCGCTCAGCGTCAACGTGGACCCGGCCGAGACGAAGGCGCTGCGCGACGAGTGGGAGCGGCGCGGGATCGACGTACCGCTGAAGGTGCTGGACTCGCCGTACCGGGAGATCACCCGGCCGGTGATCGAGTACGTGAAGAGTCTGCGGCGGGAGTCGCCCAGGGACGCGGTGTCCGTGATCATTCCCGAGTATGTGGTCGGGCACTGGTACGAGCAGTTGCTGCACAACCAGAGCGCGCTGCGGCTGAAGGGCCGGCTGCTGTTCACGCCGGGGGTGATGGTGACGTCCGTGCCGTATCAGCTGGAGTCGTCGGAGGTGGCCCGGCAGCGGGCGCGCAAGCGGCAGGAGTGGAACGCGCCGGGGGCGGTGCGGAGGGGGGCTGCGGGGGCGGGGAAGTCCGGGGAGGCCGGTGGGGCCGCTGGGGCTGCGGGGTCCGAGGGGCGGGGGAAGGACGTCAGCCTGGACTGACGGGTGTGTCGGGGGACGTAGACTGGTGGGCTGTTGCCCGGCCCTTCCCCTTTGACGTACTGGAGCCTTCCGCCATGCAGGCAGAACCGAAGAAATCGCTGGTCGGGGCGGAGTACGAGGTCGAGGTCGGGCCCGTCGCGCACGGCGGGCACTGCGTCGCCCGTACCGAGGACGGTCAGGTGCTGTTCGTCCGGCACGCGCTGCCCGGGGAGCGCGTGGTCGCGCGCGTGACGGAGGGCGAGGAGGGGGCCCGCTATCTGCGGGCGGACGCGGTCGAGGTGCGGTCGGCGTCGAAGGACCGGGTCGAGGCGCCCTGTCCCTACGCGGGCCCCGGCCGCTGCGGTGGCTGCGACTGGCAGCACGCCAAGCCGGGTGCGCAGCGGCGGCTGAAGGGCGAGGTCCTGGCGGAGCAGCTGAAGCGGCTCGCGGGGCTGACGCCGGAGGAGGCCGGCTGGGACGGCACGGTGATGCCGGCCGAGGGCGACAAGCTGCCGGCCGGGCAGGTGCCGCAGTGGCGGACCCGGGTGCAGTACGCGGTGGACGCCGAGAGCGGCCGGGCGGGGCTGCGTCGGCACCGTTCGCACGAGGTCGAGCCCGTCGACCACTGCATGATCGCGGCGGAGGGTGTCAGCGAGCTGGGTGTCGAGAAGCGGGACTGGGCCGGGATGGCGTCGGTGGAGGCGATCGCGGCGACGGGGTCGCAGGACCGCCAGGTGATCCTCACCCCGCGGCCCGGGGCCCGGCTGCCGATCGTCGAGCTGGACCGGCCGGTGTCGGTGATGCGGGTGGAGGAGAAGGACGGCGGCGTGCACCGGGTGCACGGCCGGCCGTTCGTCCGGGAGCGCGCTGACGGCCGTACGTACCGGGTCGGCAGCGGTGGCTTCTGGCAGGTCCATCCCAAGGCGGCGGACACGCTGGTGACGGCGGTGATGCAGGGGCTGCTGCCGCGCAAGGGCGACATGGCGCTCGACCTGTACTGCGGGGTCGGCCTCTTCGCGGGCGCGCTGGCCGACCGGATCGGCGAGAAGGGCGCGGTCCTCGGCATCGAGTCGGGGAAGCGGGCCGTGGAGGACGCGCGGCACAACCTCGCCGAGTTCGACCGGGTGCGGGTGGAGCAGGGGAAGGTGGAGGCCGTGCTGCCGCGCACCGGGATCACGGAGGTCGACCTCATCGTCCTCGATCCGCCCCGGGCGGGGGCGGGGCGCAAGACGGTGGAGCATCTGGCGACGCTGGGGGCGCGGCGGATCGCGTATGTGGCGTGCGATCCGGCGGCGTTGGCTCGGGATCTGGGGTATTTCCGGGAGGGGGGGTATCGGGTGCGGATGCTGCGGGCGTTCGATCTGTTTCCGATGACCTCGCATGTGGAGTGTGTGGCGATTTTGGAGCCGGTGGGGAAGGGTTCCTGAGCTGTTGTTCGCGCGGGCGGACCCTGTGGGGTGTCGGTGCGGGGTGCCGGTCGCTGTGCTGGTCACTGGGTGATGAGCGTGGGCGGATGGCTCGGGTCGTGGGGGCACAGGGCGATGGTCAGCCGGCCGCGGCCGGGTGAGACGTCGGTGGGGGTGTTGGCGCCCATGACGTCGGTGTCCGCTCGGTCCTCGTAGGGGATCCAGCTCGTGGTGCTGGGATCCCATTCCGTGTGGCTCACGGTGAGGAGGGGGGTGGGTTCGGTGCCGCAGCGGGTGCAGGGCGAGGGGCTCGGTCCGGTGAGGGGCCAGGTGAGGTATCCGCCGACCTTCCAGCCGGGAGCGGTGGACAGCTCGGAGAGGTAGCGGTCGCCCTCGGTGTCGGGGCCCTCCCACGCGGCGATGCGGTCCCGCAGCTCGGCGTCGAGGGTCATCAGGTAGGGGTGCTCGACCACCTGTTCGGGATACAGCACACAGGGGGACGGCACGAGTTCTTCGCGGCCGACCACCTCCGGGGCGGGTTGTTCGGTCAGCCAGGGGCCGGTGCTGTCCGAGTGCCGCCACCGCAGTTCCACATGAGGTTCGTGGCGGCTCTCACCATGCCGTTCGAAGCCGCACCAGAAGACCTGGAGCAGATCGCCCTCCCCGGTGTCCGGCAGACCGGGGACGTCGTGGCGGTACAGCTGGGCCACGGCAAGGAGTGGAATGGGGTCCGTGTCCGCCAGGTGCGGGGCGTGCCGGCCCCGCTTGAACCCCGCGAGGATGTCGGACTCCTCGGCGGTGGGTCCGTTCCTCGGATCGCGTTGCCAGGCGCGTTCGAGGATCTCCCGTTCCCTCAGTACGTCGGTGAGCCGGTAGCCGCTGCCGCGTTTGTGGGGGATCGTGCAGACCGGCCAGGGTTCATCGGCGGGCCAGAGCAGTGGTCCCCCGACAGAACTGTCCCGTGCTGTGGGTGCGCCTCGGCGGGGGTGCAGCCGGGTCGCGGTGCGACGCTCGGCGGCCAGCTCGGGGAAGACGGCTTCCACATCGATCGGGCGCGGTGGGGTGGTGCGCGGCATGGGCCAGGGCTCCTGGGGCTCGGCTTGTGGTTCGGGCGTCCGTGCGACGCCGGAGGCCGGTGGGGCACTCTACCCAGTTCAGGGTTTCCATCCCGGTACGGCGGTGCGCACACCGGCCGCCGGGTTGTCGAGCCAGCCGGTCAGCTCGAATCCCCTGTTGCCGTGGGCGGCGTATTCGAGTCGGATCGGGATGGGGTTGGTGCCCTCGTAGATCGGGGTGATGTCGTACTGGACGACCTCGCCCCGTTTCACGGCCTTGTAGATCTCACCTTCGATCAGGTCCCGCTGGTAGGGGGAGTTGGTCGGGTCCTGGGTCTGGGTGACCAGGTTGTGTTTGGCGTTGTGGTGGGTGCCCGCGCCGCCGAGGCGGTCCGCGAGGAGGTGGCCGCGGGCCTCGTTGAACGCCCTTCCCTCTCCGCGCCAGCCCGGCGGGGTGGACCTCCCCGCTTCGGTGCCCTGGTGCAGCATGGCGGGACGGACGGAGGCGGAGACACCGGTCGGCCGGCCGAGGTGGTCGAGGCCCTTGTAGCGGACGCTGCCGCCGTGGGCGTAGTGGTCCTTGCGGCACGGGGCGAGGCCGAGCGGATCGCAGAGGTCGAGCGGGTTGTCGACGTAGGCGACCGGGTTGGGTGCCGGGAGCAGGCCCAGCGGGTCGGGGCTGACGTAGCGCGCGGTCTCCGGGTCGTAGTGCCGGAAGTAGTTGTAGTGCAGTCCGGTCTCGGGGTCGGCGTACTGGCCGGGGTGGCGCAGGGGCGTGTGCGCGGTGGCGTCGGGGTTGACGGCCGTGGTGCCCCAGACCGTGGTCCGGGTGTGCCAGGCGATCGTGCCGTCCTCGGCGACGAGTTCGGTCGGGGTGCCGACGACGTCCGAGACGATGGCGAAGAACCGGGAGTCGACCTCCTCGTCGGGCAGTGGTTTGCGCTCGTACTGGACGAGGGGCCGGTGGCCGTCGTGCTCCCAGGTGAGCGTGGCGCCCGTGGCGTTCGTGGTCTGCTCCGCGAGGCGGGTGCCGTCCCAGGTGAAGCGGACGGTGTCGACGATCTGGCCGGACTCGTCGAGGCGGTGCTTCGCGGTGCGGCGGCCGAGCGGGTCGTACCGGTAGTGCCAGGTGGCTCCGTCCGGGGTGATGCAGGAGGCGAGGCGGTTCTCGGCGTCCCAGGCGTACCGCCAGACGTCGGGCTTGCGGGACAGCCGCTTCTTCACCCGCTCGACGAGGCGGCCGGCCCCGTCGTAGCGGTAGCGGGTGTCGCCGGCGTGGGTGACGCGGGTGCCGTTGTAGTGGCGCTCGCCGCGGGCCGATGGGTCCGCGGAGCGGTCCGGCCAGTGGGCGGTGAGCTGATTGCCCGAGGCGTCGTAGGTGTATGCCTCGGGTCCGGCGGGGCCCGTGGCCCGCAGGGGGCGGCCGGTCCGGTCGAGGTCGTAGGACGTGCCGCGACCGGTGACCTCCTCGTGAACCGCGATCAGATGGTCATCGGCGCGGTAGGTGTAGCCACGGGCGCGTACGCGGCGGCCCGGGCGTGTCGTGAGGTGCTGTCGGGTGAGGCGGCCCACCGAGTCCCAGGACGACGCGAGATCGAGGTGGTTGCCGATGGCACGCTCGGTCTCGCGGCCGAGGAGGTCGTGGCCGAAGGACAGCGTGTGCCGGTCGTCGAGGGCGAGACCGCTGCGGTTGCCGACCTCGTCCCAGGTGAGGGAGGTGCGGGCGCCGGTGGGGGTGGTGCGGCTGATCCGGCGACCCGCCGGGTCGTACCCGAGGGTGAGGGTGGCGCCGTCGACGGTCTGTGTCAGCAGGCGCCCCGCGATGTCGTAGGAGAACTCCAGTCGGCAGCCGGGACTTGCCGCGGCCGTCAGACGGGACGCCGGATCGTAGGAGAACGAGGTGCGTGTCTCTCCCGCGGTCTTGGCGGCGAGGCGTCCGTTGGTGTCGAAGGCGTAGTCGACGCTCTCGCCGGCCGCATTGGTGCGGCGGGCCAGTTGACCTGCCGGATCGTAGGCGCAGGTGGTGGTGCGGTCGTCGAAGTCCGTCTCGGCGGCGACGCGCCCCACGGGATCGAACCGGTAGTCCCAGGTCAGACCGGCGGGGTTGACGACCTGGACGAGGCGCTGCTCGGTGTCGTGACGGAAGGTGTGGGTGCGGTTGTCCGGTGTGGTGCGGGTGGCGAGCAGGTCGAACGGTCCGTAGGTGCTGGTCGTGCTCCCGCCCAGGGGGTCGGTGTGGGTGAGGCAGTTGCCCTCGCCGTCCCACTCCCAGGTCTCCCGGCTGCCGTCGGGGGCTGTCCGTGACACGAGGCGGCCCTCGGTGTCCCAGGTGAGACCGCTGGTCCCGCCGAGCGCGTTGGTCAGTTCGACGGGCCGTCCGAGGGTGTCTCTGCGGCACGATGTGCGGGCGCCCCGGGCGTCCTTGACCGCCACAGGAAGACCGGCCGCGTCGTTCTCCAGGCGCAGCACCTGGCCGAGCGGGTCGGTCTGGCTCTCCAGGGCGCCGGTGGAGTGGTAGGTGAAACGGACGGTGGCGTGGTCCGGGCCGGTGACCGCGGTGCGATTGCCGCGCTCGTCGTACTCCTGGCGGGTCTCGGCTCCGTCGGGGCCGGTCAGCAGGGTCGGCAGGTGGCCGGTGCCGTAGGTGACGCGGGTGACGGATCCGTCGGGCGCGGTCACCGCTGTCAGGTTGCCGTCGGCGTCCCATTCCCAGCGAGTGGTGCGGCCCAGGGGGTCGGTGTGGGCAAGCAGGTGGTCGTGACGGTCCCACCGCTGGGTGGTGGCGTGGCCGAGCGGATCGGTGATCGCGATGATCTGGCCGTGACGATTGGACCGGTGGACCGTGGCGTGGCCGAGGGAGTCCGTGTAGGTGACGGTGCTCGTGCCGTCGCTGTGGGGGCCGCTGTACGACACCGTCGAGTCGAGGATCCCGTCCGTGCCACGGGTGGCGACCACGCGCCCGGCGTTGTCGTACGTGTAGCTGAACTCGGAGTCGTTGGAGTCCCGCCAACCGGTCAGGCGATGGGCGTCGTCGTAGGAGAAACGCGTCGTGGCGTCGACGGCGTTGTGGACCTGGGTCAGATTCCCGGTGTCGTCGTAGTCGAAGGTGCGAAGGCGCGTGGGTGTCCCGGTGCCGAGTGCCGACAGGCCGACGACCCGACGGTGTTCGGTGTCGGAGTGGACCTGGATGCGGTAGCCACCGCTGTGGCTGACGGTGAGCGGTACGTCGTGCTCGTCGCGTTCGATGGTGACGCTGTTCCCGTTGCGGTCCTCAAGGCTGACCAGCCACCACACTTCGTCGCGTGCGGTGCCGGGCTCGAAGTGCCGGGTGAGGCCGGTGCGCGGATCCCGCACGGTAAGTACGTAACCGGCATTGCGGGTGATGTAGGTGAGGGGCAGCCGGGCTCCCTCCGCCGGGCTCACCCGGTCTCCCGGCACGTCGGGCACCCGAGGGTAGGCGAGCGCGGAACCGTCCTCGCGATACCACCACAGTCCCCCGAGCGCCTCGTCGCGCTCCAGCCGTTCGTCGAGGGTGCATGCCCAGGAGGGACCGAAGGAGGAGCCGGTCGTACAGCCCGACAGATGGGTGCGGCGCAGCAACAGTGGGAGCACGCCGGGAAGTTCCACATCCGTCTGGGCGAGGATCATCTGGCCGGTGGCCATGTCGATCGGGTCGCCGCAGGTCTCCTTGTTGTCCAGCTCGCGCGCTCGTTGGGAGAGGGTGGCGGAATCGATCTTCATGGCGGGATCGGGGTTGCGGGCCGGATCGGGGTTGCCTCCGGAAGCAGGTTTGCGGCCGGAAGCGGGAGCGGGTCCCTGGCCCGAAGTGCCGCTGCCGCTGCCGCTGCCACGGCCACCGTCACCGTCCTTGGCCGCCCCGGAGTCGATCCGTTTGATCCGGTCGTGGACGGCGAGGTCGACGCTCTTCTGATCGGTGGATGTCTTTTTGATGCCGGTCGACAGGCCGCCGCCCAGATGGCCCCCGAGATCGTCGGTGGCCTTGTTGAGTGTCTTGAGCGCCCGGTCGGCGATCGGGTCGATGATCTGAGCGATGCTGTCGCGGCCCCGGGTGCGGCTGTGGTGGTCGCCGACCTTGGACAACTTGCCCTTCGTGCGGCCCTTGACGCTGTCGCTGACGGTGACGAGCTTGCCGGAGGCCCGTCCGTGTTCGCCGTGATCGATGTTCAACGAGTCGATGAGCCCGCCGAGCGAGCCTGGCCCGGTACCCGTTCCGGCCGATGCCAGTTGGAGGCTTTCCTTGCCCGCGGCCACCCCGTCCTCCAGGCCGTCCCGGCCTGCCTGGACCGCTTGGCCGGTGTCGATGCCGTTCTGTAGGCCGAGGGCGTTGGCGCCGATCTGTACCGCCAGATCGGCCGCGACGTTCTCGATGGCCTGCACGGCCGGCTCGGTCAGGGCCGTCATGACATAGCCGACGGCTTCCTCGCCGGCCTCCTTGATGAGCTTCTTCACCAGAGTCCGGGTCGCCGCCACGGTGCCCGCCGAGATCAGCGTCGAGAGGCCGAAGGTGAACGGGGCAGCCGCCAGCGAGATGCCCGCTTGCGCGATCATCGCCGAAAGGTGGCCGAGGCAGGCGTACTTCATCCCCTCGATCACACCCGCGGCCTTGTCCAGCGCGTCCGCGACGAGGCGAGCCGCTCCGGCTATGTCGTCCTGTTTGGAGCGGACCTTGACCCAGTGCTTGTCCAGTGCGGTGAGCGCCTCGCCGCTGCCCGATGACAGCAGACGCTGGACAGGACCGTGGGCCGAGTGGCTGTCCTCGTCCATGTCATCCGCGAACTCCCGCAACGACGTGGCCATATCGCGGTACGCGTCCTCGTCCACGTTCGGCCACGCGATCCCCACGATGTCCAGCGCCGTGTCCAGCCAGTCCGGCAGTACGACCGCCACTCCCCGCCCCCTCGGGTCCACGCCGGTGCCACATCGCGTGGGAACGGGCGTTTGCTTGTCGGATGACTTCACGATAGTCGGGGGGTGCGCAGCAGCAAAGGGATGAGCCGGGGACCCGATGGCCCGCTCCCTTCCGACGAGGGTGCGCAGTACCGGCCCTGGCTGGAGGAGCAGTTCCTGCGTCCGCCGAACTTGTCAGCCGCCGGAAGAATGGCCGATCTGTACCCTTGCCTTCGGCAACCGCCACTCCGCCCACACGGTCTTTCCGGGCCCACAGTCCCGTGGCGCGACCCCCCACCGCGACGCCAGCCGCGCCACGATGAACAGCCCCCACCCCGACTCCTGATCCCCCGGCGGCTCGTGCGGCGCGAGCGGGGGTACGCGTTCGAGGCGGGTGTCGGTGACCTCCACGCGCAGGACGCGCGTCTCGCCGACGTCCGTCTCCGTCAGCCGCACCTGGAAGTCCCGCCCCGGAACATGCCCATGCCGTACGGCATTTCCGGCCAGCTCCGAAGTGATCAGCGTCAGCGTCTCGTTCACGTCGCCGTCGTAGGGGTGGCCCCAGGTGTCCAGCCGCCGCGAGACGAGGGTACGGGCGAGGCGGGCGCCGCGGGTGGAGGACGTGAAGCGCATGGAGAACTCGTGCACCGGCGCGACCCCCGTTGCGGGGGAAGTCTCCTGATTCATGGGGTCCACGCTGACGTGCGGGTTTTACCGTGACGGGACACGAAACGCACACGGACGGTAGCTGTACGTGGCGGCTCGGCAGGTGTGGGCGGGACGGAGCGTGACGGTCGGCGCGGGGCCGCGTTGGCCGGACAGGAGGCGGTGCGGGTATGAGCGAACAGACGGGACCGGTCGAGGACGAGCCCTCCGGCACGGAGGAGGAGCGCGAGCCGGGATCGGGCATCCTCCGCGCCTTCGGGCGCCAGTTGAAGCGGTTCCGGTTACGGGCGGGGCTTGAACGGACCGAGTTCGGCGCGCTGATGGGCTATTCGGCTTCCACGATCGCCGCGTATGAGCAGGGGCGCCGGGTTCCGCCTCCGAGGTTCATCGACCAGGCGGACGAGGCGCTGGACGCGGGTGAGGTGCTCAAGGAGTTGAAGGAGGAGGTGGCTCGGGCGCAGTATCCGGTGTTCTTCCAGGATGCGGCGGACTTGGAGCGCATCGCGGTCGCGTTGCATGTGTACGCGACGAAAGCCGTGCCGGGGCTGTTGCAGAGCGAGGAGTACGCCCGAGCGGTGTTCACGATGTGGAGGCCCTTGCTGTCCGACGAGATCATGGATGAGCGCGTGGCGGCCCGACTCGTCAGGCAGCAGTTGCTCAATGCCGTACCGCCGCCCACGATCAGTTTCGTCATCGAGGAAGCGGTCCTACGGAGGCCGCTCGGGGGCTGGGCGGTCATGCGGGGCCAGTTGGAGCACATCCTCCTCCATGCCCAGCGCCGCAATGTCGAGATCCAGGTGATGCCGACCGAGCTGGAGGAGCATGCCGGACTCGAAGGCCCTTTCACCTTGATCGAGACGCGCGACGGCCGGAGGATCGCGTACATGGAGGGGTACAAGGACAGTCGTCTGCACACGGAGCGCAAGGCGGTCCGGGAGGTCGAGGAGCAGTACGGCATCCTCAGGGCACAGGCGCTCACACCGCGCGCATCACTGACCTTTGTCGAGAAGTTGCTGGGAGAGACATGAACATTGAGCCCGAACCGGCCTGGTCCAAGAGCAGTTACAGCACGGGTGACGGAGGCGAGTGCATCGAAGTGGCTTGCCCCTCGGTCGCCCTGCCTGCGTCTGGTTGGTTCAAGAGCAGCCACAGCACCGGCTCAGGCGGCGAATGCATCGAGGTCGCCGTCCGGCCTCACGTCGTCCGCGTACGCGATTCCAAGGACATATCCCAACCCGGCCTCGCGGTCGACAGCGCGGCCTGGGCCGCGTTTGTCGGCTTCGCCGTGAGGTAGTGCCTGAGCCTGCCCCTGGCGGCGCGTCGGCGACAGGTGTCCGCCTTTCGAATCTGCTGGGAGAGGGATGAGCGTGGAATGTTCCAGGTGTGAGACCGCTGAGCTGGCCTGGGCGAAGAGCAGTTACAGCGCCGGAGATGGAGGGCAGTGCATCGAGGTCGCCGTCCGGCCTCACCTCGTCCGCGTACGCGATTCCAAGGACATATCCCAACCCGGCCTCGCGGTCGACAGCGCGGCCTGGGCCGCGTTCGTCGGCTTCGCCGTCAGGTAGTGCCTGAGTCTGCCCCGGCGGCACGCGCCAGGGGCGGACGTCCGGCTTCCGGCGGCAGGTGGTCTATACCAAACCGCCCTGTCCCAGTATCCTCACCCGTGCCAGCCAGTAGCACTGCGCCACCCCCACCCACCCAGGTTGCGCGACGGCGCGGGCGGCATCATCCCGTGACCGGCTCCACAGCCGCGCGACCTGCCGATGCACCGCATCCAGGAGGATCACGGTGAGAGTCCGCACCAGAAGCTCGGCGATCATCGGCACCATCTGTCTCGTCGCCTCCCTCGCCCTGACCACGGCGTCGGCCGACGAGGCCGCCGCCCCGCGGCCTGCGGCGAAGGTCGCGCTCACGAACGTGGCCACGGCCCAGAATCCGACGGCCGGTGCCGCCGGACCCGGAGGGAAGGTCTGGATCGCCGAACGCGCGGGAACCGTACGGGTTCTGGGCGACCAGGGGCTCAGTCGGCCCGTACTCGACATCTCCGCCGACACCACCACCGACGGCGAACGCGGGCTGCTGGGCATCGCGTTCGACAAGAGGTTCGCGTACTTCTACATCTCGTACACGGACCTCGAAGGCACCAGCACCGTCGACGAGTTCGCCGTACGCAACGGCAAGATCCAGCCGCACACCCGGCGTACGGTCATCACCCAGACGCAGCCCTACGCCAACCACAACGGCGGCGACATCAAGATCGGCCCCGACGGCTACCTCTACATCGCGCTCGGCGACGGGGGCTCGGGCGGCGACCCGCACGGCTACGGGCAGAGTCTCGACACGCTGCTCGGCAAGATGCTGCGGATCGACCCCCGGGGCGGCACACCGTACGCGATCCCGGAGGACAACCCGTTCGTGGACGACCCGAACGCGCGGGACGAGATCTGGGCCTACGGGCTGCGCAACCCGTGGCGGTTCTCCTTCGACGCGGTCAAGGGCGACCTGTGGATCGGCGACGTCGGCCAGAACGACTGGGAGGAGATCGACTGGGCCCGGGCCGACAGCGAGGGCGGGGAGAACTACGGCTGGGGCCAGATGGAGGGCACCCACCCGTTCCGCGGCGGCACCGAACCCGCCAACCACGTGCCGCCCGCCTACGAGTACGACCGCACCAACTGGGGCTGCTCGGTGACCGGCGGCTACGTCTACCGGGGCAAGGCGATCCCGGCCCTCAAGGGTCAGTACGTGTACTCCGACTACTGCGACGGCACCGTCCGCTCCTTGCAGCTGAAGAACGGCGAGGTCACCGGCATGACCGACCTCGGCGTCAACGGCGGCGAGGTCATCTCCTTCGCCCAGGGCGGCAACGGCGAACTGTACGTACTCGCCATCGGCGGGAGCGTCTTCCGTCTCGACCCGGCGGTGTAGCGCGTGACGGGGGGCAGACCACTGCGGCAGCTAAGGGCCGCCGCGGTGAACATCGACGGTGTCATGCTGAACGACACCTTCAGTCCGGTGATCCATCACTTCATCGTCAGCCGGGGCGGCGTCTACACCGCCGAGCTGGAACGGCTGATCTTCTCGCAGCGGCAGGACGACGCCGCCCGGGTGATCGGTGAGGCGGCGGGCATCGGCTGGTCGCCGGAGAAGGTCCGGGAGCTGTACTTCCAGGAGCGGGCCGGCTATCTGGAGCGTCATCCGGTGCGGATTCTCGACGGCGCGGTCGGCATGGTCGAAGCGCTGCGCTCGTTGGGGCTGCGGACGGTCTGCTACGGCGGGCTCGACCGCTCCCACTTCGACAGCGCCCTCGGCGAGCACGCCCGGCTCTTCGACGAACCCGGGTATGTGTGCACCGACGCCTATCGTCCCGGGCTCCGCGAGATCATCACGGAGATCTTTGGACTCCGGCCCGACCAGGTGCTCGTCATCGATGACGTGGCGCGGGTCGCCGAGGCCGCCCGCGCACTCGGGGTGCCGTTCATCGGGAACCCCAGTTCCTTCGAGCACGGCTTCCAGCGGGAGTTGATGCGCGAGGCGGGCGTACGGCATCTGGTGCGGTCGCCGGGTGAGGTGGGGGAGGAGTTGCTGCGGGTCCTGGACGCGGAGGCCGCGGCCGGTACTTGTTGGCGCGGCTGATGTGACGAACGGGGTTCCGCACCACGCGACGAGCGGGGTTCCGCGTGCTGCGGAACCCCGTTCGTCGTCCTTTGCCAGGCGTGGAGGGGCAGATCCCTGCCGTGTGTCTACGCCGTCGGCATCGCCAGGGTGATGGTGCTGGTGAATGCCGTTCGGCCCTCCTGTACGGCCCGTACCGACACGACCTTCACCGTCGGGTCGGGCGATTCGTGCTCCTCCGCCTCGATCTCGCAGGGGGTGTCCAGCTCCACGTACCGCTCGAAGGCGTTCTCGCTCGCTGTCGCCGTGCTGCCGGGGGCGAGCAGGCGGGTGACCTGGCGGGCTGCCTCCAGCAGGACCATGCCGGGGACGTGGTCGTTGGGGTGCTCGAACAGGATGGGGTGACGACGGTCGGCCCGGAGCAGCCAGCGGTGCGGGGCGTCGCCGGGGGAGAGGACGACGTCCGGGGCGTACCGGCGGTCGACCAGTGCCGGTTCGATGGGTTCGGCCAGCGGCAGTCCGGCGTCCGGGTCCGGTGTCAGGCGCGTGCCACGGATCCGGCGGTAGACCTCCTGCCGGAGGATGGTCGCCTTCGCCACGCCCGAGCCCACCGGCTTGCCGTCGCGCAGGATGTCGACCGCGACATCCAGCCCGGCCAGCTGATCGCCCTTGCGGCGGAGCTTCGAGCAGGTGACGGACAGCGACAGCTCGGCCGGCGTGCCGAGGACCCTCAACTGCTCGGGATCGCACGTGTACTGAAGGCTGTTCAGAATGAAGTGGGTGTTCAGCGGCACGCCGTACTCGGCGTGCGACACCAGTGTGCCGACCTGGCGGATGGTCTCCGCGACCAGCGTCGAGTCGTAGTGCTGTCCGCACGGGGACGTGAAGTAGCTGTGCGTACGCGGCCACTGTGCGGAGGCGATGAAGCGCGAGTCGTCCACGCGCAGCCAGCTCGTCAGCAGTACCTCGGCCACGGCGGCGCGATGGACGTACTCCTTGGGCACCGTGGTGGTGAACGGCGAGTGCTGGCGCTGTGCCGGGATGACGATGTTCGAGGTGTTCCAGGTGTTCGAGGTGTTCCAGGTGTTCTGGGTGTTTCTAGTGTTCTGGGTGTTTCTGGTGTTCGTGAGCTTTGAGACCAGTGGTGCGGGTGTGAGCAAAGGAAGCTCGGCCTTCGGTGCCACCTCGATCGAGAGCAACGATTCAGACATTTCCCCCCCAGTAACGGAAATTCGAACCCTTGGTCGGCTGACAGCTACAATACAGGTTAGTCGGTTTTTTTCTATGGGGTGGCGTCGCCGACTTGATAAGTTGTCGTACCGACCGCGCTGACCACCACTTCGGTCGCGGAGGACTGACTACAGCAACTGGGAGAACGGCATGGCACAGCAGGCGCGGGCAGTGGAGACGAGGCGGCTCATCCTGCAAGGCGCGGCGATGGTCTTCGACGAGGTGGGCTACGACGCCGCGTCGATCAAGGAGATCCTGTCCCGGGTGTCGGTGACCAAGGGCGCCCTGTACTTCCACTTTCCGTCCAAGGAGGACCTGGCGCGCGGGGTCCTGGAGGAGCAGACGCTCCATCTGCATGTGCCGCCGCAGACCTCCAAGCTCCAGGAGGTGGTGGACCTCGCGATGACCGTCGCCCACACGCTGCCGAACGACGCGATGCTGCGCGCCGGGAGCCGGTTGGCGCTGGAGCGCGGGTCCATCGACTTCGCGGCCCGCAGCCCTTTCCTGGCCTGGGCCAAGGTGTGCGAGGAGCTGCTGGAGCAGGCCAAGGGTGATGGCGAGGTGCTGCCGCACGTCGACTCCCGCGAGACGGCCGAGCTGATCGTCGGCTCCTTCACCGGCATCCAGGCCTTCTCGCAGGTCAGCTCGGGGCTGCTGGATCTGGAGCAGCGGGTGTCGGCGATGTGGAAGCACATCCTGCCGTCCATCGCCGTCCCCGCCGCGCTGGCCCGGCTGGACACCAGCCCGGACCGGGGGGCGCGGCTTCAGGAGGCGAGCGCGGTGGCCCGGGAGGCGGATGCGGGGGGCCGGGAGGCGGATGCGGGAGCCCGGGAGGCGGGCGCGGAGGCCCAACGGGCGGGCACCGGCTGACGCCATTCGGCGGTCGGGCCTCGGCGGTTGGGCACCGGCGTCGGGCCTCGGCCGTCGGGTACCCCTGATGCGTGGGGCCCTGGTGGGCAGGTGTCCGGTGATGCCCTGGGGGCGCGCTTCGGTGGTTGAGCAGCGGCTCACGCCCGGGGCCTCAACGGGCCGGTAGCGGCTGGTGCTCGGGGTCCTCGCGGGCAGGCATCGGTGGGCGTTCGACGGTCGGGCCTCGGCGGTCAACTCCGGCTGACGACGCCTGGGGGCCCAGCGGGCAATCGGCTGCCGCTCGGGAGTGTCAAGGGCTGAGCACTCGCTGGTGCTCGCGGCGCTCGGGGGGGGCCTCGGCTGTTGATCGGGGCCCGGGAGGCGGGCGGGCACAGACGCCTCGGTGTCGTTCCGTCACCCCAGGCGGACGTGCGAGCCCGCCGGTTCCCCCGGGCCGCCCCGCCCGGCCGGTTCCGCCCGTTCGCTCCGCCCCGCCGGTTCCCCTGGACCTCCCAGCCCCCGCCCCGGCGTCGGCACCCGTCGCGGGGCCAGGAGCAGCGGAGCCGCGGTGGGCGCGGCGGCCGGGTCGATCAACGGGTCCGGGGGATGGAAGCGGCCGGGCGGGGAGGTGTTTCCGGAGGGGCGGAAGCGGCCCAGTTGTTCGGCGGGCACCAGCGCGGGCAGCAGGGCGTCCCACGCGCCGGTCACCACCGGCGCGGCCAGCCAGCCCGGGTCCTGGCGGGAGAGCATCTCGACGCCGGCCGTGGTCGCCGTGACCATACGGGCCGCCTGTCCCAGATCGCGGCCGGGCAGCAGCTCCCCCCTGCGGTCGGACCGGGCGAGCAGGAGCGCCACGGCCCGGTTCCAGCTCGGGTACGGACTGGGGTACCGCTCCTCGCCGGGCCAGCGGTCGTCGCAGAGCCGCAGGCCCGCCCGGAACACCACGTCGTGGCATATCCGGTGGGCCAGACCGTGGGTCATGTCGATCAGCGCTTGCAGCGTCGGGCCGTCGGGCGCCCTGGCCGCCCGGACGATGCCCCGCCAGTCCGCGCCCGACTGCGCCGCGACCGCCTCGGCCAGCTTCTCCTTCGAACTGAAGTGGAAGTACAGGGCCCCCTTGGAGACTCTGGCCGTCTCCACGATGTCGCTCAGACTCGTCGACGCGAAGCCCGTCTCGTCGAAGCGCGTGGCCGCGGCCCGGACGACCAGCTCACGCGTGCGTTCGGCTCGTTCTTGACGTGGCATGACCTCTCCCTCGTTGCGGCGATCCCGCGGTGATCCTGCGGTGATCGTCACGGCGGTCTGACAAGTACCACCCTAACAAACCAACCGTGCGGTATATTACTCCACAGACGGGCTGCTCGGTGTGGAGTTCGTGAAGGACGCGGCCAAGTAGAAAACCAACCGCCCGGTATTGTATGGTCGTTCTCATTGACGGTCAGGAACCAGTAGGGGGAGCCATGGAAACCGTGGAGAGGGTGGTGCAGACAGCGGGCGACGTCACGGACGACTTCGTCACCGAGTTCTGCCGGCGGATGCTCGCCTCGCTCAAACGGCGCGATCAGCGGACCAGGGGTGAGTGGTACGTCTCCGGGTTGCTGTCGGTGCCGGGACGCAAGTCCATCCGCGCCCTGGCCGCGGTGGCCGACCACGGCGCCGCCGAACAGAGCCTGCATCACTTCATCAGCAACTCCTCCTGGGCGTGGGGGCCCGTACGGCAGACGCTCGCCCGCCATCTGGACCGGGTGCTGCTGCCGCAGGCATGGGTGATCGACTTAATGGCCATCCCCAAGGCCGGGGTGCACTCCGTCGGCGTCGAGGAGTCCTTCCGCTTCGACCTGGGCCGCGTCGTCAACAGCCAGCAGGCGTACGGCGTCTCCCTGGCCAGCGAGCAACTGAGCGTGCCCGTCAACTGGGACCTCAACCTGCCGTCCGAGTGGCTGGACAACGAGGAGCGGCGGCGCCGGGCCCGGATCCCGGACGACGCCGCGGCCATGCGGGTCGAGACGGGCGTCGTGCACACGGTCGCCGAACTCGCCGATCCCGCCTGGGGGTTGCGCCGCAGGCCGGCCGTCCTGGACGCCCGCACCCTGGACGTGCGGGCCCTCGTGGAGCAGTTCACGCGCCGGGGCATACCGTTCGTCATGCGCGTCGACGGGGCGACCCGCGTCGTCGGCTTCGACCCCGGCCAGCCCGGTTCGGGAGGGCGGCTCTTCCAGGCCGAGCAACTGGCCGAGCGGGGGAAGAAGCTGTCCAAGCCGGTCAGTTGGGTCGACCCGGAGTACTCGGTCACGCGATCGGTCCTGGTGAGCGGGGCCAGGGTGACCATGCCGGGGGTCCGCAGAGCGGGTGCGACGCCGCTGTCCGACCGGCCGCTGACGCTGGTCGGCGGCTGGCCGATGCAGAAGGGCCGGTCGCCCGAGCTGTGGCTGTCCAACCTGCTGGACGTGCCTCCGGCCGCGCTGCTGCGGCTGGGACGACTCACCCGGCGGGTGAGCCAGGACTTCACGGGGGTCAGCACACGGGTCGGCATGCGCGACTTCGAGGGGCGCTCGTACGCCGGCTGGCACCGGCATGTGACGCTCTGCTCCGTGGCGCACGCGATCCTGGTGCTGGGCGCGGCCCGTCAGCAGCGCTTCGGCGCCTTGCGGGCCGCCGGTGCCTCGGCCCCTTAGCGGAGCCTGCCGTAGCGGAGTCTTCCGCCGGTGACGGCGGGGTCGGCCTCCAGGGCCGCCCGCCGCATCAGTTCGGCGCGGGCCGCGTTACGCATCGCCGACATCGCCGACATCGCCGACATCGCCGACATCGAGGGGTCGGTCATGCCGCTCGTGCCGGTAAGGCCGATCGGATCACCCGGTTCGGCCGGAACCGTCGGATCCGCCGTGCCCGTCAGCAACTCGATCTGCCGTACCGTCCGGTGCAGCCGCAGGGACAGGCCGTCGACCACGGTCCGGCCGGCGAAGCCCGCCGCCTTGGTGAGCCGGGTCGGCCAGGCCGAGCACGCCGTGTCGAGGACGGCGGCCCCGCAGTGCGCGACGGCCGGGGCGAGGGGGTCGGCGGCGTGCGCGGGCAGGGTGGAGACGACCACGGCGACGCCCTGGAGCGAGCGGTCCAACGCGTCGAAGTGGCGCAGATCGACCGCGACGCCCAACCGCCCGGCCGCCGCCTCGACCTCGGTCGCGTGACGGCGCTCCGGGACCACCACGACCGGCTCCCTGACGCCGACCTCCCGCAGCGCGGCCAGCGCGGAACAGGCCGCGCTCCCACCGCCCAGCACGACGGCCGATCCCGGCGCCCGGAGTCCGGCTTCGTGCAGCGCGGTGGTGATTCCGTGCGGGCCGGTGTGGTCACCGAAGCTCCGGCCGTGCCGGAAGACCACGGTGTCCGCACCGCCGACATCCAGAGCCAGGTCCGACACCTCGTCGACCAGCGGCAGCACAGCCCGCTTCAATGGCCTGGTCAGGCAGAGGCCGGCCCAGTCGTCGCCGAGCGAGTCGAACAGCGCGGGCAGGGCGGGTTCGTCGCACTCGATCGCCTCGTAGTTCCAGTGCAGTCCCATGGCCGCGTGCGCGGCACGGTGCAGCGTGAGCGACAGGGACCGGCCGACCGGCGAGCCGAGGACCGCCGCCCGGTTGCCCCGGCCGGCCCAGGGCGGCGTGCGGCCCACGGGTGTCTGATCTGCGTACATGGGTTGGCAACGCTCCATCTTCGTCGGAGGTTCGGCGGGAGGGTGGGTCGGAGAGCCGGAGAGCCGGAGGCTCGGTGGCGGGTGGAATACGGACCGCGGATATCGGAACAGCTTAGAAAGCGGATCCTCCGGACAGGGCGCCGAGTTGACATAGACCCGTGACGGATCGGGCGGCAGGTCCCATTCCGCCCGCCCGATTCCGCCGTCCGCCCGGCCGGACCGCGAATCGCCTCCGGTGCTCACATCCGCAAGGTGATGAAATCGCGGCCGGTTGTTTGCCGCCGCTCCGGCCGTGGCGCCAGAGTCGATTTCCGAGAGGGCCGTCCACCGCGAATTGGAGCTGTGATCGTGACCAACGTCGCCGTCATCTACTACTCGTCCACCGGACATGTGCACAAGCTCGCCGCCGCGGCTGCCGCGGCGGCCGAGAAGGCCGGTGCCGAGGTACGTCTGCGCAAGGTCTCCGAGACCGCCTCCGAGGCCACGATCGCGACGAGTCAGGAATGGACCGCGCATGTCGCCACCACCGGCGACATCACCGAGGCGACGCCCGCGGACCTGGACTGGGCCGATGTCCTGCTGTTCGGCACACCCACCCGTTTCGGCCTGCCGGCCGCGCAGCTCAAGCAGTTCATCGACAGCACGGGCGACCTCTGGAACCAGGGCAAACTGGTGAACAAGGTCGTCTCCTCGTTCACCTCGACCGCCACCGCCCACGGCGGCCAGGAGAGCACGCTGCTGGCGCTCAACAACACCTTCTACCACTGGGGCGCGATCATCGTCGCCCCCGGCTACGCGGACCCGGTCCAGTTCGCGAGGGGCAACGGAAACCCGTACGGCACCAGCCATGTCGCCTACGACGCCACCCCGCCCGGCGCGGAGAAGCTGGGGGCGATCGAGTTCCAGGCCCGCCGCGCGGTCGAGATCGCCACGGCGCTCAAGGCCGGTCTTCAGGCCGCCTGATCCCAGCAGAGCCGGCCCATCTGCTCGATCAGAGCCGGCCAGATCCGCTCGATCCGATCCGATCCGATGACCCGAGGGGACGCACACGCATGAACATCATCAGCTGGAACGGCACGGAACCGGAGAATCCGCTGGTGCCGGGCGACGCGACCGAACGCGACAGCGTGAAAATCGTGAACGCCCTCTTCACCGGCCTGGTCGAATACCACCCGGACACGGCTGAACCCCGTACCGCGGTGGCCCGGTCCATAGAATCGTCCGACTCCCGTGTCTACCGGATCACCCTGAATCCGGGCTGGACCTTCCACGACGGAACCCCGGTGACCGCCGCGAGTTTCGTCGACGCCTGGAACTACACCGCGTACGGCCCGAACAGACTCCAGGGCGCCGATTACCTCTCCCACATCCAGGGTTATGAAGCGACCCAGAGTGGATCGACGGACGAGTTGTCGGGGCTGAAAGTGGTCGACGACAGCACCTTCGAGGTGACCTTGTCGGCGCCGTTCTCCGCCTTCGTGACCCGGCTCGGCTATGCCGCGTTCTTCCCGCTGCCGCGCGCCTTCTTCGCCGACCGCAAGGCATTCGAAGCGCATCCCATCGGCAACGGGCCGTTCGGCTTCGCGTCGCACACCCCCGGCGAGAACATCGTCCTGACGCGGTACGACGCCTACGCCGGAGCGCGCAAGCCGCGCGTGGACGGGGTGGAATTCCGGTTCTACCGGATGCTTGAGGACGCCTACGCGGACGTGGTGGCGAACAAGCTCGACTATCTCGACTTCGTCCCGGCGGACGCGCTCGACGGCGGCCGGTACAAGCGGGAACTGGCCGGGCGCTGTGTGTCCAAGCCGTACATGGGCGTGCAGTCGATCTCCTTCCCGCTCTACGATCCGCGTTTTCGCGATCCGCGTCTGCGGCAGGCGATCTCGATGGCCATCGACCGGCAGTTCGTGATCGACAAGGCATTCGACGGCGACAAAATGCTGCCGGACGGGTTCGTGCCCCCGATCGTGCCCGGATACGCCGCCGATCCCGGCGCGGACCTGTGCACCTATCAACCGGAAAAGGCGAAGGCGCTGTTCGACGCCTCCGGCTTCCAGGGGCCCATCGAGCTGACCTCCAACGACGACTCGGCCAACGAGGTGTGGATCGACGCGGCCTGCACCACCATCACCGCGGCCCTGGGTGTCGAGGCCAGGTATCTGCCGGTCCCGACCTTCGGTGAATTCCGCAAGCTGATCAACGAACAGAAGGTCAGCGCCCCCTTCCGTTCCGGCTGGGTCGCGGACTACCCGTCGATCGAGAACTTCCTCAACCCGATCTTCCGTACGGACGCGGCCGTCAATGGCTCCGGCTACTCCAATCCGGAAGTGGACACCTTGCTGGCCGAGGCGGACGCGGCACCCACGGAACAGGAGGGCTGGGCGCTCTACCGGCAGGCGCAGAGCCTGATTCTCCAGGACATGCCCGCGATTCCGCTGTGGTACCAGAAAGTCGAATCGGGCTGGTCCACCCGGACCAGGAATGTCAGCGTCACCCCGCTGCTCCAGCTGGATCTGTTCGACGTGACGCTTGAGGGTTGAGCCACACGGCGTCCAGCACGGCAAGTCGCAAAAAGCAGAACGGGTCTGCGGCCTCCTGACCGGTCACGGGGCCGCAGACCCGATGTGTTGATGTCCGGCCGCACTCCGGGTCCTCGCGGATCGGCACGCGCGTCCCGTACTTGATTGTTTCTGCCGGTCAAGGCTCGCGAACAACTCGCCGCTCGGGTGGACTCAGGTCGAGGCCATCCCGTTCCGCGAACCAGAGAGAGGGCACCGTGAACAGCGAACTGCTTGTCTCCGACGCGAGCCACTTCCGGGTCGACTACGAGATCAACCCCTACATGGACACCGCGATCCAGCCCGACATCCAGGCGGCGCTCGCCGAGCACCAGACGATCGTCGCCGCGCACCTCGCGGCCGGCCGCAAGGTCGAGTACCTGCCGTCCGCACCGGAGTGCCCCGACATGGTGTTCACCGCCAACGCGGCCGTGATCCGCGGCGAACGGGCCATACTCGGCTCACCGCCGCCCGAGCGCGAGGCCGAGGTGCCGTACTTCAAGGCATGGCTGGCCGACCGGCGGTTCGAGGTCATCGAGGCGCCCCACGCCTTCAGCGGCCAGGGCGACGCGCTCGCCTGCGGCGACCTGCTGCTCGCGGCGTACGGCCAGCGCACCGACGAGCGGATGCTCAAGGTGCTCGCCCGTGAACTCGACTACGAGGTGGTGCCGCTGCGCACGGTCAGCCCCCGCTGGTACGACCTGGACCTGGCCGTCGGGGTCATCGCCCCGGACACCCTCGCGTACTGCCCGCGCGCCCTCGACGCCCGCAGCCTGCGGACCCTGCGCGGACTCGGGGTCGACCTGATCGAGGTGTCCGTCGAGGAGGCGGCGCGGTTCGCGCTGAACCTCGTCAGCGACGGAACCACCGTGACCATGACCCGGGGTGCGCCGCTGCTCGCCGCCGCACTGCGCGACCGCGGCCTTGAGGTGGTCGAACTCGACACGACCGAACTGGCCAAGGGGGGTGGCGGAGTCCGCTGCACCGCCCTGACGCTGGACAACCCGCCGACCGATCCCGTGAAACAGTGGCCATAGGTTCCGGGACCGCGACAGCCGGGCCCGGCTGCGAGCGGCCGTCAACGCGCACGGCTCGGCGCCGCTCCCGGCCGTGGAGCCGTACGGGGATCGCCAACCCACGGGGGAGCAGGCAGGTATGACCACGGGATCAACCGTGCGGGCGCACCGCATCATCGGCGCGCTGATCGCCGTGCTCGCGGCCGTGCTGGCCGTGCTCGGCTCGGCGGGCACCGCGTCCGCGCACGGTTCGCTCGTCTCCACCGACCCGGCGCAGGACTCGGTGCTGCCGAGGCAGCCCACCGCCGTCACGCTCACCTTCGACGACGGGGTGACCCTGCCCTCCGCCTCGCTCCGCGTCCTCGACCCCGAGGGCGAGCGGGTGGACACGGGCGCCCCGGCGCACGCCGCCGACCGGGCCGACACCGTACGGGTCCCCCTGCGCGACGGCCTCGCCGACGGCACCTACACGGTGGCCTGGCAGGTGATCTCCGCCGATTCGCATCCCGTCGGCGGCGCCTTCACCTTCTCCATCGGGGCGCCCTCGGCCGTCTCCGCCGCCTCCGCCGAGGCCCTCCAGGGCGCCGGGACGGACGGGGTGATCTCCTTCCTGTACGGCACCACGCGCGGGGTCGCCTACGCCGCGTTCGCGTTGCTGACGGGGGCGGTGGCCTTCGTCCTGATCTGCTGGCCGGCGGGGGTGTCCGTCCGGCGGGTGCAGCGGCTGCTGGTGACCGGCTGGATCGCCCTGCTGGGCTCGACGGTGGTGCAGATGATGCTGCGCGGGCCGTACGAACAGGGCAACGGCATCCTTCCGTCGCAGGATCCGGCGTCCGCGCAGGCCCATGTCCCCGTGGACGAACGGATCTACCTCGCGCTGGCGCTCAGGCTGGTGCTGCTCGTCGCGAGCGGCGTGTTCCTGGTGCTGCTGGTGGGGCAGTTGGGGCAGTCCGGTACCGAGGGGCCCCGGCGGTCGCGGGCGCGGCTCGGCATGGCCGCAGCGGCGCTGGCGGTCGGGCTGTCGGCGACCTGGGCCATGACGAACCACTCCTCCGAGGGCGCCCAGGTCTGGCTGGCCGTGCCGGTGACCGTGCTGCACCTGCTGGCCATGGCGGTCTGGCTGGGCGGTCTGGCGACGCTGGTGGCCGGACTCCGGCAGGGCGTCGGGGGCGCGGCGGTGGAACGCTTCTCCGTGGTCGCCCTCGTCTCGGTGACGGTCCTCGTCCTGACCGGGCTCTACCGCTCCTGGCGTGAAGTGGGTTCCTGGGACGCCCTGTTCGACACCGGGTACGGGCAACTGCTGCTGGTCAAGATCGGGTGCGTGATCCTCATGCTCGCGGCGGCGTGGGTGTCCCGGTCGCTCCTTGCCCGGCTGCGGGGGGAGGTGGGCGGACCGGAGGGCGAGTCCGCGCGGGCGCGTCTGCGGCGTTCCGTCCTGGCGGAGTCGGTGGTGGCCGTGGTGGTGGTCGGGGTGACGACACTGCTCACCTCCACGCCGCCCCCACGTACGGCGTCCGAGGAGGTGTCGGCCGCCGCCCCGGGCCCGGCCGTGAGCGTGGCGCCGGACGGGACCGTCACGTCGGCGATCCCGTTCGACACCGGTGGCGGGACCTCGAACGCCCAGGGCACGGCCACGGCGATCCTCACCCCGGCGACGGCAGGCGGCTACACCGTCCGGCTGGAGCTGCGCGAGGTGGGCGGGGCACCGGCGGACGTACCGGAGGTCCAGCTGGCCTTCACTCTGCCCGCCCGTGACCTGGGGCCGCTGGAAGTGCCCCTGCGGCCCGACGGCACCGGGGTGTGGACGGGCCCGGCCCGGCTGGCCCTCGCGGGGGAGTGGACGGTGTCGGTGACCGTGCGCTCGTCCGACACCGATCAGACGACGTCGACGGGGCGGGTCACGATCGGCGGGTGAGGGCTCCGAGGGGGCGGTGGCGGGGTGCGCCTGAACCCGTGTGCGCCTGTACCCCCTGTGCGCCTGTGCGCCTGTGCCCCTGTGCCCCTGGACCGGGCACACCGACGGGCCCGCGGCGGAGGTACGCACCGGCCCGGCGGGCCTGACGTTGAGCACCTGACCGGCCCGGCGGGCGAATGCCCACCGGGCTACCGGCGCTCCCGACCGGCTACGGCACTCGTAGCCCTGGCGACCCGCTACCCCCAACAGCCCCACCTCCGCATGGACTTGACAAGGTGTCCCCGCTCCGCTTTCCGGGGTGGTGAGGTGTCGAACACGCTGGGCGCATGATTCGTCAGAAGCAAGTCTGGCCATGGATGATCGCGGCCATCGGATTTGTCGCGCTGGTCGCGGCGGCCGGGTTCCGGGCGACCCCCGGTGCTCTGGTGGAGCCGCTGCAGAGGGAGTTCGGATGGTCCACCGGGGTCATCGGCTTCGCCATGTCCGTCAACCTCGCCCTCTACGGCATCACCGCGCCGTTCGCCTCGGCCCTGATGGAACGATTCGGCGTGCGCAAGGTGACCGCCGGCGCCATGTCGCTGATCGGCCTCGGCAGCGGACTCGCCATCTTCATGAACGCCTCCTGGCAGCTCGTGATGCTCTGGGGCGTGCTGGTCGGCCTCGGCGCCGGCTCCATCTCGCTGGGCTTCGTCGCCACGATCGGCACCCGCTGGTTCGTCAAGCGCCAGGGGCTGGTCACCGGCCTGCTCACCGCGGGCGGGGCGACCGGCTCGCTGGTGTTCCTGCCACTCGTCGCCACGCTCTCCGAGGCGCCGGGCGGCTGGCGCACCGCCGCGATCGTGGTGTCCCTGGTGGCCTTCGCCACCGTGCCGTTCGTGCTGCTGTTCTTCCGTGAGCACCCGGCCGATGTCGGGATCCCCCCGTACGGCGCGGACGAGATCGTCACCCCGCCGCCCGCCACCCGCAGCGCGACCCGGCTCGCCATCGACGGTCTGAAGACCGCCGTGCACAGCAGGGCGTTCTGGCTGCTCGCCGTCGCGTTCGCGATCTGCGGCGCCACCAGCAACGGGCTGGTCAACACCCACTTCATCCCCGCCGCCCACGACCACGGCATGACCTCGGTCACCGCCGCCGGGCTGCTCGCCATGATCGGCATCTTCGACCTCATCGGTACGGTCCTGTCCGGCTGGCTCAGCGACCGCTACGACCCGCGCGTCCTGCTGCTCGGCTACTACCTGCTGCGCGGCGTCTCGCTGCTGATCCTGCCCCAGCTGTTCGACGACAAGATCACCGGCGCCATGATCGTGTTCGTCATCCTGTTCGGCCTGGACTTCATCGCCACCGTGCCGCCGACGGTCGCCCTGTGCCGCGAGTACTTCGGGATGTCCGCCCCGATCGTCTTCGGCTGGGTCTTCGCCGCGCACCAGCTCGGTGCCGCCTTCGCCGCCACCGCGGCCGGTCTCACCCGCGACGGCTTCGGCACCTACGCGCCCGCGTGGTACGTCGCCGGTGCCCTCAGCATCGGCGCGGGGTTCCTGTCCCTGCGCACGCGGCGTCCGGGGATCGAGAAGACCCTGATCGAAGAGCCCGCGCGCGTCTGACCGTTCACGTGTTCCAGCGCACCACTCTCCACCCCATCGCATCCCACCCCATCGCACCCCACCCCGTCGGCCCCGTCCCGCTCCCGTCCCCTTCCGCCCTGGAGATGGCGCCTCCCCGTGCTCCACCGGAGGCGCCACCCGGGCCCCTGGGGCCCCGATGCCGCTCTCCGGCCCGGACCTGGCGGGCGGCAAGGTGACGGAGTCCCCGCGATCCCGTTCATTCCTTGTCCGGAAACCTGCGATAAATCGAGCAAGTCAAGTACGTCGAGCAAGTCAGGTACATCGAGCAAGCCGCGTACTTCGAGCAAGCCGCGTACTTCGAGCAAGTCGAGTACGTCGAAACAAATCCCCCCTTTGTGAAAGGTGCCGTAATGGCGAACGCTCAGCAGACCAAGGCCGCCACCCTCCGCGAGCTGCACGAGAAGGGCGTACTGGTGCTGCCGAACGCCTGGGACGCGGGCAGCGCGGCGCTCATCGCCCAGGCCGGCGCCCAGGCCATCGCCACCACCAGCGGCGGGGTGTCCTGGTCGGCCGGGAAGCCGGACCAGCAGGCGCTCACCCGGGACGAGATGGTGGCCGCGGTGCGCCGGATCGCCGACGCCGTGCGGGTGCCGGTGACCGCCGACATCGAGGGCGGCTACGGGCCCACGCCCGAGGACGTGGCGGCGACCGTCACCGCCGTGATCGGGGCCGGCGCGGTCGGCGTGAACATCGAGGACTCCCAGCCGAACGGTGAACTGTTCACGGCCGACGAGCAGGCGGAGCGGATTCGCGCCGCACGGCAGGCGGCGGAGCTGGCCGGGCTGCCGGAGCTGGTGATCAACCTGCGTACCGATGTCTTCCTCTTCCAGATCGGCGCGCCCGAGGGACGGCAGGCCGATGTGCTCGCCCGCGCGGCCGTCTACGCCGAGGCCGGGGCGGACAGCCTGTTCGTGCCGGGCCTGGTCGACCTCACGGTCCTCGCCGAGCTGGTGAAGGGCCAGCCGCTGCCGCTCAACGTGATGGCCGGGCCGGGCGCGCCCACGGTCGCCGAGTTCGAGGCGGCCGGTGTGCGCCGGGTCAGCGTCGGCACCGCCGTCGCCCAGGCCGCCTACACCCTCGCCCAGCGGGCCGCCGCCGAACTGCTCGGCAAGGGCACGTACGACGAACTGGCCGGCGCGCTCGACTTCGGCGCGGTCAACAGCAGCTTCGCTCGCTGAGGCACACGGAGGAGCCTCACGGCCTGAGGACGTGCGTCACGCACGGGGCAGGGCCGGCCGCTCACATCGGTCCGGCCCACCCCTCGTGTTGTCCATGTGTACGAATCATCCAGTACCTGTACAAGAGATGAGGGGATGGGAATGGGGAGGCCGGAGAAATCAGTGGACGCCTCGGGTGGAGCGGTCGCGGAGTTCGCGAGCCGTCTGCGCCGGCTGCGTATCGAGGCCGGCAGTCCGACGTACCGGGACATGGCCAAGGCGGCGATGTACTCGGCCTCGGTGCTGTCCAGCGCGGCCAACGGGAACCGGCTGCCCACGCTCCAGGTCGCGCTGGCGTACGTGGCGGCGTGCGGCGGCGATCGGGAGGAATGGCGCCGCCGCTGGCTGGAGGCGGCGGCCGGCGGCGTACCGGCGCCGCCACCGCACCCGGCGGCGCAGACCGCACCGGGCGCACCGGCCGCCGCACCGCCGCCACCACCTGTGCCGCCGGCCTCCCGGCAGCCGATGGACGGGCAACTGATGGACGGGCAGCCGATGAGCGGGCAACCGGGAGGGCAGCCGGGGGCCGGGCGGGCAGCGGCCGGGCGGACGTACTCCCGGCAGTCGACCGCCGCCCCGGACTCTCGGCAGCCGACGCCCACGCGTGGCTACCAGCAGCCGACGGCCGCGCACGGCTACCAGCAGCCGACGCCCGCCCACGGTTACCAGCAGTCGACGGCCCCCCACGGCCCCCGGCACCCGACGCCCGCCCCCGACCCCCGTCGGCCGGCAGCCGCAGCGCCTCCCCGGTCGTCCGCCACCGACGCGATACCGCCCGAACCGACCGCCGAGGCGATACCCCAGGGGCCCACGGCCCCGGCGAGACCCGAGCAGCCCCGGACCGCGGTCGCCGCCCCGGCCCTGGCCCTGGCCACCGTCCCGGCGCTGCCCACCCCCTTCCAGCTGCCGCCCCGCCCGCAGGGGCTGGTCGGCCGCAACACCGAGCTGGTACGGCTCGCCTCCGCCCCGGCCGGACCGGTGGTGATCAGCGGTCCGGCCGGGGTCGGCAAGAGCGAACTGGCCCTGCACCACGCGCACGACCTCGCCGCGGCCATGGTGGACGGCCAGCTCTACGCCGATCTCGGCCCGGTGCCCGAGGGCGGGTACGACGTGCCGGGACTGATCGCCGAGTTCCTCGCGGCGCTGGGGGTGCCCGCCGGGCAGATCCCGGCGGCGGCCGACCAGCGGGCCGGGCTCTACCGCTCGCTGCTCGCCCAGCGCCGGGTGCTGGTGCTGCTGGAGAACGTGCACTCCGAGCGGCAGGTCCGCCCGCTGCTGGTCGACTCGGCGACCAGTACCACCATCGTCGTCGGCCGTTCCTCGCTGCTCGGCCTGCGGGACGTCCACCGGATCCGGCTGGAACTGCTCCCCCGGGCCGACTCCGTCGCGCTGATCTCCCGGGGGCTGCCGGAACGCGCCCAGGCCGACCCGGCGAGCGCCGAGCGGCTGGCCGAGCTGTGCGGCGATCTGCCGCTGGCGCTGGACATCGCCACCCGCAAGCTCCTCGCCCACCCCGGGATGTCACTGCGCTGGGCGGTCAACCGGCTCGACCGCCCCGAGGCGCTGCTGGACTGGCTGAGCGTCGGTGACCTCTCCCTGCGGGAGGTCCTCCACTCGGCGTATGTCCAACTCAGCTGCGGCGCGGCCGATCTGCTCGACCGGTTGACGGAGCTGCCGCAGCTGGAGCTTCGGGCCGACGGATCAATTCTGGCCGGAGCCGACCGATTGATCGACGAGTTGGTCGAGGCGGGCATGCTCCGGGCCACCGACCGGCTGGGTGCCTACCGGCTCGACCCGCTGGCGCGGGCCTTCGTCGCGGACCGCGATCCGGCCCGCAACCTGCTGTCCCGCCACTCCGTCCCGTTCCCCCGCATCCGGCCGCAGGCCGCCGCCCGCCAGCTGACCTGACCACCCGGTCAATTCCGGTCAACCGCACGTTGATTGTCCGATTCGGACAAGTCTGTCGATCAACAGCCGCTCTCGCTGTACTCGTCCTACCGAACGGAACTCGAACAGAAGAACGAGCCGTTCACCTGCTCGCTCGAACGGGCGGTGGGACGAGTAGCGAGGTGGAAGAGCATGACCAACCACGAGGTCGAGGTCCTGGCGATCGGCGCGGGCCCGTCCAACCTGGCCCTGGCGGTGGCGATCGAGGAGTCCGGCGCCACCGGCCTGGCGGCCGACACCCTGATCCTGGAACAGCACCCCGATGTGCAGTGGCAGCGCAATCTGCTGCTGCCGTTCGCCCGGAGCCAGGTCTCCTTCGTCAAGGACCTGGTGACCCTGCGCAACCCGCAGAGCCGTTTCTCCTTCCTCTCCTTCCTGCACGCCAAGGGCCGGCTCGACGAGTTCGTCAACCTCGGCACCTTCAACCCCTTCCGCCGGGAGATCTCCGAGTATCTCCAGTGGGTGGCCACCTCCCTCGACCATGTGGGAGTCCGCTACAACGCCAGGGCCCGTGGCGCCGCCCCGCGCCGCGCCGACGACGGCACCGTGATCGGCTGGCGCGTCACCCTCGCCGACGGCGACACCATCGACGCCCGCGACCTGGTGGTCGGCACCGGCCGCGACGCCCGTGTCCCCGCCGAGTTCGCCGACCTGCCCGCCGACCGCGTGATCCACAGCTCCCAGTACTCCGGCCGGATCGCCCGGTACCCGATCGACCGCCCGGTACGGGTGGCGGTGATCGGCGCCGCCCAGAGCGCCGCCGAGATGTTCGTCTCGGTCCACCAGGACCTGCCGCTCAGCCAGCCGACGCTCATCCACCGCTCGGTCGGCCTGATGAACTACCAGACCAGCAAGTTCGTCAACGAGCTGTTCTTCCCGTCCTTCGTCGACGACTTCCACGCCAGTTCCCCGCAGGCCCGCAAGGACATCCTCGACGAGGTCCGCCAGACCAACTACGCGGGCCTGGCCGCCCCGTTCCTCGACGAGACCTACATGATGCTCTACGAGCAGAAACTGACCGGCTCCCAGCGTTCCGCCGTCCGGCCGATGACCGAGGTCGTCGCCGCCCGCGAGGAGGACGGCGAGGTCGTCCTCGAACTGCGCGACCGCAGGACCGGCCGCGTCGAACGGTACCGCTGCGACCTGGTGCTGCTCGGCACCGGCTATGACCAGCGGATGCCCGCGCTGGTCCGCGGCCTGGCCGCCCAGGTGGGCCTGGACGAGATCGAGGTGGACCGCCGCTACCGGGTGGACCTCGGCGAGGACACCCGCGCCGGCCTCTACCTCCAGGGCTTCAACGAGGCCACCCACGGCATCTCCGACTCCCTGCTGAGCGTCCTCGCCCAGCGTTCGCACGAGATCACCGGCGACCTGCTCGACCGGCGCAGCGTCACCGTCACGGCGGGAGGCCGCTGATGGAGATCCGCCGCCTGGACCGCGCCAACCTGACCCCCGCCTACGGCATCGAGGGCGAACGCCTCCAGCCCTGGGACGCGCTCAACGCCCCCTTCGAGGGCGCCTGGTGCGTCGTACGGGCCGGCGGCGAGTCCACCCCGCACAGCCACCACGAGTACGAGATCTTCATCGCGATGAGCGGCCGGGCCGCCCTGGTCGTGGACGGCGTCCACCACGAGTTCGCCGCCGGTGACATCGTCCACCTCCCGCCCGGCTGCACCCACAAGGTCGTCAACCCCTCCGCCGAGGACTTCGAGTACTACGGCATCTGGTGGGACACCGACATGTCCGAGTACTTCCTGACCCGCCACCAGAAGGAGGCCGCGGCATGACCAAGCGCACGGCGGTGATCTCCCCCGCCCCGACCGCCAACGGCGACCTGCACCTCGGCCACCTCGCCGGGCCGTTCCTGGCCGCCGACGTCTTCACCCGCTACCAGCGCGCCGTGGGCCGCGACACCGTCTTCGGCACCGGCGCCCAGGACACCTCCACCTTCGTCGTCACCACCGCCCGCCGCCTCGGCATCACCCCCGGGGAACTCGTCACCGACTCCACCGCCAGGATCGAGGCGACCCTCGCCGCCCTGGGCATCGCGGTGGACGCCTTCACCCGGGACGAGGAACGCTTCACCAAGCAGGTGCTCCAGTTCGTCAGCCGCCTCCACGACGAGGGCAGACTCGTCCTGCGGCCCACTCTCTTCCCCTACGCGCCCCGCACCGGGCAGTACCTGGTCGACGGCTATGTCAAGGGCGGCTGCCCGAACTGCCTCGCCGAGGGCTGCGCCGGGCTCTGCGAGAGCTGCGGCCACCCCCTGGCGGCCGGCGACCTCATCGACCCCCGCTCCACCGAGCACCCCGACGAGACCCTGGAACTGCGCGAGGTCCCCGTCCTGGTACTGCCCCTGGAGGACTACCGGGAGCGGCTGCGGGAGTACTTCGCCAGCACCGGCGCCGCCCTGCGCCCGCACATGGCCCAGGCCGTCGAGGAGATGCTGGCCCGCCCGCTGCCCGACTTCCCCGTCACCTATCCCATCTCCTGGGGCATCCCCGCCCCCTTCGCCGAGACCGCCGGGCAGAGCGTCAACCCCAACGCCGAGACGATGGCCTGGTCCATCTACACCACCGTCCTCGCCGCCGAACGGCACGGCGAGGTGGTGTCCGCCGACGACGAACTGTGGTGGCCGGAGTCCGACACCGAGGTCGTCTACTTCCTCGGCTTCGACAACACCTTCCCCTTCGCCATCGCCGGGGCGGCCATGCTGCTCGCCCTGCACGACCGCTACGCCCTGCCCGCCCGCTTCGTCACCAACGAGTTCTACGAGCTGGAGCACCAGAAATTCTCCACCAGCCGGGGCCACCTGGTCTGGGGGCGGGAACTCGCCGACCGGCTGCCCCGCGACGTCGGCCGCTACCACCTGGCCGCCACCAGCCCCGAGCACCAGCGCACCAACTTCGGCTGGTCGGCACTGGCCGCCGTCACCGGCGCCCGGCTGGTCGAGCCCTGGAACCGGGTGGCCGCCAAGGCCGGACGGTGGACCGGGCAGACCCTGCCCGTCTCCGCCGCCTCCCGCGAGGCCGCCGACCGGATCACCGAGCGGTTCGCCGCCGCCTACGAACTCGACACCTTCAGCCTCGGCCGCGCCGCCGAGACCCTGGCCGAGCAACTGGGCCGGCTGGACCGCTGGGAGGTGACCGACGCCCGGGCCGGCGACTTCTGCCACCAGGTGGAGACGCTGCTCAGGGGCGCCGCCCCGATCCTGATCGACCTTGCCGAGCGGGCCGGGATCGACACCCGGCTGACCCCCGCCGACCGGACGACCGCGATCACCGTACGGGACCTGCCACGGCTGGACACCGGGACGGTGTGAGATGGCCACCGACGCACAACGCGTACTGGTGATCGGCGCCGGGGTGACCGGACTGCTCTCGGCGGTACGGTGCGCCCTCGCCGGGCACCACGTCACGGTGCTGGACCGGGACGCCATCCCCAACCCCGGCTCCACCTCCTTCGACCAGCACCGGGCCGTCCGCGCGCTCGACCTGGCCGACCTGGCCGCCTCCCGGCGGATCGCGGTGGCCCACCGCCGCTGGATGGCCCTGGAGGCCCTGACCGGCGCCAAGTTCTACCGCCGGGTGGGCATGATCACCGCCTGGCCGGCCGACGAGGCGGACGCCGTGATGGACGCGGCCCGCGCCGCCGACCTCCCGGTCCGCCTGATCGACCCGGACACCGTGCCCCATGTCCGGTTCCCCGAGAACACGGTCGGGGTGCTGGAACGCCACGGCGGCATCCTGCTCGCCGACCACGCGCTCCAGGTCCTGGTCCGCTGGCTGAACGAGCAGCCGAACGTCACCCTGCGCCCCTGGCAGGAGGTCAAGGCGGTCGACCCGGAGACCGGCCGGGTGTACCTGCCCGACGCGGAGACCCTGGACGCCGACCTCACCCTGATCGCCACCGGCCCCTGGTCGAAGAACCTGGTCGACCTGCCGATGGTGCTGCACCGCCAGACCCTGGTCTACCTCAAGCCGCCCGAGCAGCTCGCCACCGCCTGGGAACGCACCCCCGGCATCGGCCGGATCGGCTCCCACGGCCTGGCCTGGCTGCTGCCCCCGGGCGACGGGACGCTCCTCAAGGTCAGCTCGGCCTCCTCCTGCCGGGAGGCGAGCGTGGTCACCGCCGGTACGCCGGAGGAGGAACGGCAGTGGGCCGAGCAGGTGCTCGCCGAGCCGATCCTGACCGAGCCCGACCGGTACACGGTGATCGCGGTCAAGCGCTGCCACTACCTGGTGGACGCCCGCACGGGCGCCGCCCACCTGGTCCGGATCGGCCCCAGCACCTGGGCCCGCACGGCCAGCGGCGGAGACGGCTTCCGCACCGCCCCGCTGGTCGCCGAACGCATTCTCGAAGCACTCACCACAGACTTCCGAGAGGAGACGATATGACCCCCGACGACACGACGCCCGGCGCCATGACCTCCGACGCCGCGACCTCCGACGACCGTGTGCTGCTGGTGATCGGCAGCGGGCTCAAGGTCTATCGCGAGTACCTGATCGAGTCCGCCGCCCGCCGGGCCGCCGAACTGGACCTCAAGCTCGTCCTGGTCAACAACCTCAAGCCCAACTGGCAGCAGGAGTACTTCGACGAGATCACCGTGGTCAATGTCTTCGACCACGAGGAACTGCGCGCCGCGGCCCGGGAGATCGCGGCCCGCCGGACCGTCATCGGGATCTTCTGCTACGACGAACCCCTGGTGATGCCCGCCGCCGAACTGGCCGCCGAGTTCGGGCTCCCCGGCCTCGGCCCGGACGGTGTGCAGGGCTGCCGGGACAAGCACCGCACCCGCTCGGTACTGACCGCCGCCGGACTGCCCCAGCCCGGTTTCGAGATGACCGACACACTGGAGCAGGCTCGCGCGGTGGCCGCCCGGATCGGCTACCCGGTGGTCGTCAAGCCCCGGGCCCTGGGCGCCTCGATGGGCGTCGTGCTCGCCGAGGACGAGTCACAGCTGGACGAGGCGTACCTCATCGCGTCGAACGCCAGCCTGGTCGGCGACGAGCCGTTCCGGGGCGGCGCGATCGTCGAGGGCTACGCCCGCGGCCCCGAGATCAGCATCGACGGGGTGGTGCACCGGGGCGAGTACCGGCCGATGTTCGTGGCCCGCAAGGAGACCGGGCACCACCCGTACTTCGAGGAGGTGGGCCATGTCGTGGACGCGGCCGACCCGCTGCTGCACGACCAGGAACTGACCGACATCCTGACCAAGGCCCACGAGGTGCTCGGCGTCGAGAACGGGATGACCCACACCGAGGTCAAGCTCACCTCGTACGGCCCGGTGATCATCGAGATCAACGGGCGGCTCGGTGGGGACCTGATCCCGTTCCTGGGCCGGATCGCCACCGGGATCGACCCCGGCGAGCTGCTGGTGGAGGTCGCGGCCGGGCTGCGTCCGGACACCGCCTTCACCCGGCACGGGGTCGCGGGCATCCGCTTCGGCTACCCCGCCGAGGACGTCACCGTCCGCGAGGTGCGGGTGCCGGCCGGACTGCCCGGTCTGGTGACCGCCGCCCCGATGGTGGAACCGGGCACGGAACTGCGGCTCCCGCCCGGCGGCTACCTCGCCCGGCACTCCTTCGTGGTCTGCACGGGCGAGGACCAGGAGAGCTGCCAGGAGCGGCTCGCCGCCGCCGTCACCGCCGTCGCGCTGGACGCGGAGCCGCTGGAGCGCAAGGACGTGACGGCCCGGCTGGAGATGCCGGCGGGACTGCTGGACGTGGACACGTGAGCGGCACCGAGGATGCCGGGCGGGCCGCCGGGCGGGCCGCCCCGGCCATCGACTACGACGGCCGCCGCTTCCGCAAGGTGGCCGCCTCGGACGGGGTGACGGCCCGCTACCACCAGGAGGACGACCTGGTCTGGGCGGACTTCGCCGGCGGACCGGTCCGCCGGGGCAACGTCAACGGGGTCTGCGATCCGGACGGCACCCTCCACCTCGCCTACACGATGGTGCTGGCCGACGGCGATGTGATCGCCGGACACACCGTCAACACCCCCGAGCAGGACACCGGCGGCGGGCTGCTGCTGCGCGAGGAGTGGGAGCGGTACGGGCCGCACGCCGAGACCGGCGTCTCGTACCTGTCGGAAGTGACGGAACCGGAGGAGGCGACCGGACCGGAGGACAGGGCGGCGCCCGAGGAAGCGACCGGACCGGAGAGAGCGACCGAACCGGTGCACGCGACGGAACCGGAGGAAGCGGGATGACCGACTGGCGGAGCCTGCGCGAGCAGGTGGACGGAACGGTGCGGCTGCCGGGAGAGCCCGGCTTCGAGGAGAACAGCGGCGCGTTCAACAAGCGGTACGCGGACGTCCGCCCGGCCGCGACGCTCTCCGTGGCGAACGTCGCCGACATCGTCCGGGGCATCGCCTGGGCCCGGGAACAGGGCGTGCCGGTGGTCGCCCGGGGCGGCGGCCACAGCTACGCCGGGCAGGCCGCCACCACCGGACTGGTGCTCGACCTGCACGGCCTGAACACCGTCACGGTGGACCGCGAACGGGAACTGGTCACCGTCGGCGGCGGGGCCCGCTCCGGCGAGCTGTACGCCGAACTACAGCGCCACGACCTGGCGGTGCCGCTCGGCAACTCCGACGAGGTCGGCATCGGCGGCCTCACCCTGGGCGGGGGAGTGGCCGCCGTCTCCCGGGCGTTCGGCCTCACCTGCGACTCCCTGGTGGAGACCGAGATCGTCCTCGCCGACGGCCGGCAGATCACCTGCAACGAGACCGAGCACCCCGACCTGTTCTGGGCCTGCAAGGGCGGCGGGGGCGGCAACTTCGGGATCAACACCTCCTTCACCTTCCAGGCCCGGCCCACGGTCGCCAGCTCCACCTGTCTCGTGCTGTGGCCCCTGGACGACGCCGAGACGGTGCTGCCGGTGATGCAGCGGATCATGCGGGACGCGCCGGACCGGTTCGCCGCCCGGATCGGGGTGAGCCGCTCCGGCGACGACGACGGCATCGTCTCCGTGATCGGCCAGCACCTGGGCCCGGCCGCCGAGCTGCGCGACCTGCTGGCGCCCGCGCTGACGGCCGCCGCACCCACCAGGGCGGACATCGAGGACCGTACCTACTGGGAGGCCAAGGACTACCTGCGCCACGAGACCTCGGGAGACCCCTTCGCGGTCCGCACCCGGACCATCGCCGAGCCCCTCACCGAGGCCGGCGTCGACACCCTGCTGACCGCCCTGCGCAAATGGCCCGGCAGCGGCAATCCGGACGGCGCCGGCATCGCCCTGTTCACCTGGGGCGGCGCCATCAACCGGGTGCCCGTCACCGAGACCGCCTTCCCCCACCGCGACGTGCTCTTCCTGATCTCGATGGACGCGTCCTGGTCCACCGGGGACCCGGAAGAGGTGCGCCGGGCCAACCTCGACTGGCTGACGGAACTGCACGCCGCGATGGGCGCGCACGCCCGGGACGCCTCGTACGCCAACTTCGCCGACCCCGATCTGCCCGAGGCCCAGGCCGCCTACTTCGGCCCCAACCTGGACCGGCTGCGCGCGGTCAAGCACCGCTACGACCCCGAGCGGGTCTTCACCTTCGCCCAGGCCGTCTAGCACCGGCTGGTACGCCCTTCCGAGGAGGAAGCTGTCATGTCACCCGATCTGCGCGGCGCGATGCGCAACTTCGCCACCGGTGTCTGCGTCGCCACGACCTACGCGGACCACGAGGGTCTCCGCAGCCACGACGCGGTGACGCTCAACTCACTGACCTCGGTGTCGCTCGACCCGCCGCTGGTCTCGCTGTCGCTGCGCCGCGGCTCCCGGTTCCTGGGCGATCTGCTCACCACCAAGAAGTGGGCGATCTCCATCCTGGACTCGGACGCCGAACCGCTGGCCCGGCAGCTCGCCAGAAGCCACGGCGACCGCGCCGAGGTGGTCGACGCCCTCCAGGCCAGGCCGGGCCCGGCCACCGGCGCCCTGATGCTGGACGCGCAGAGCGGCCTGGAGTGCGTGCTCTGGGACAGCTTCGACGTCGGCGACCACACGATGGTGATCGGCGAGGTGGTCTCCACCGGCGTCCGCGACCACCAGCCCCCCCTGCTCTTCCTGCACGGCAGATTCCACCAACTGGCGACCGCCATGACAGCGACGACCCCGACCGCCACGACCCCGACCGCCACGACCATGACCGCCACGACCTCGACCGCCACGACCATGACCAAGGAGTCCTGACATGCCGCACACCCAGGCGGTCCCCAACACCGCCGCCGAGATCCTCGCCGCCGCCAAGGCGCTCGCCCCGCAGCTACGCGAACGCGCCCCCGAGATCGAGAAGAACCGCCGCCTGCCCGCCGACGTGGTCGAACTGATCCGTTCCACCGGCGCGTTCCGGATGGGCTTCAGCAGGGCCTGGGGCGGCCCGGAGCTGACCTCCGTGGAGCAGACCGAGGTGGTCGAGGCGCTGGCCCATGGCGACGCCTCGGCCGGCTGGGCCGCCATGATCGGGATGGACTCCGGCCTCTACGCCTCGTTCCTCGACGAGACGGTGGCCAAGGAGATGTTCCCCCGCCTCGACATGACCACCGCCGGACTGCTCTTCCCGGTGGGCCGGGCAGAACGCGTCGAGGGCGGCTACCGCCTCTCCGGCCGCTGGCAGTTCGGCAGCGGCATCACCCACGCCGACTGGGTCATCTCCGGAGCCTTCCTCTACGACGACGGCGAACCCCACCTGGTCGACGGCGCCCACGACTCGATCCTCCTGATGGTGCCGCGCGCGGACGTCGAGATCATCGACACCTGGCACACCACGGGCCTGGCGGGCAGCGGCAGCTGGGACTACGCCATCGACGACGTGTTCGTCCCCGAGGGCAGGACCCTCACCCTGGGCACGGTCCGCAACGGCGAGGGCCCGCTGGCCCAGCCCGAGGTGCACATGCGCAACATGCCCGGCGTCCCGCTCGGCGTCGCCCGCGCCGCACTGGACTGGGTACGCGAGCAGGTGCTGGCCAAGTCCCCCGCCGGGGGCGGCGGCTGGGCCGACAACTGGCGGATGCAGGTCACCCTCGCCGAGTGCGAGGCCGACTTCAACGCCACCCGCAGTGCGGTGTACGGCGCCATGCGACGCCAGTGGGAGGTGCTGGAGACCACCGGCACCCTCGACGCCCTCACCCCCGAGGAGCGTGCCGCGCTCCCCCTCTCCCGGCTGCACGCCTTCCGCACGGCCCGCTCCATCGTCCTGCGGCTCTACGACCTGATGCAGACCGCCGCGATCTACAAGCCCGGCCCGCTCGACCGCTGGCTCCGCGACACCATGACGATGTGCCAGCACGTGGTGGCCCAGGACAAGATCCTCCAGTCCGCGGGCGCCCACCTCCTGGGCGGCAGGCCCGGCTTTCCCCTCAGCCTGGGCATCACCGCCTGACCCCCGAGAGACGAGCACGCGCCCCCCACCCCCTCCCCCCGCCCCGAAAGGACCCACCCCATGACCGGTCTCCTCGCGCCCGAGGCCACCCCGATCCCCGCTCGGATCCCCCGTCAGGCACGCACCCGTACGTATGTGATGTGCCGTCCCGACCACTTCGAGGTCAGCTACCGCATCAACGCGTGGATGGACCCGGACAAGCCCACCGACCGTGAGCTGGCGATCGCCCAGTGGGAAGACCTGCGCGCGCTGTTCATCGAGCTGGGCCACCATGTCCGTACGATCGACGCCGCCCCCGGACTCCCGGACATGGTGTTCGCCGCGAACGGCGCCCTGGTGGTCGACGGCAAGGCCCTGATCTCCAGGTTCCACCACCCCGAGCGCCAGGCCGAGGCGCGGCTGTGGGCCGAGTGGTTCCGGCAGCAGGGCTATACGGAATCGCAGGTGGTCCAGGCCGCCTTCACGAGTGAGGGGGAGGGCGACTATGTGACCACCGGCGGCGCCATCCTCGCCGGTAACGGCTTCCGCTCCGACCCCCGCTCCCAGGCCGAGGCCGAGGCGCTGTTCGGCCGTCCGGTGGTCAGCCTGAAGCTGGTCGACCCGCGCTTCTACCACCTGGACACCGCGCTGGCCGCCCTCGACGACGACGAGATCGTCTACTACCCCGGCGCCTTCGACCCGCAGAGCCTGCGCGTCCTGCGACAGCTGTTCCCGGACGCCGTCCTCGCGGACGAGGAGGACGCCCTGGCCTTCGGCCTCAACCTGGTCTCCGACGGCCGCAACGTCATCCTCCCCGAGCCCGCCACCGCCCTGGCCGGCAAGCTCCGCGCCCATGGCTTCCGCACCCACCGGGTGGACCTGGCCGAACTGCTCAAGGCGGGCGGCAGCGTGAAGTGCTGCACGCTCGAAATCCGCGACTGACCGTCCCCTTCCCCCTTGACAGGAGAAGCCCCATGACCGAGCGACCCTGGATCATCGTCGGCTACGTCAATGTCCTGCCCTACATCAAGGAGTTCGCCCCCGGCTCGGTGATCGTCATCGACGAGCCGGACGTGATCCGCAAGAGCGACGTCAAGAACGCCCTTGAGGGCGCCGCGATGCTGCGCGAGCTGATCGAGTGGGAGTACCAGCTCCCCGCCGCCGCCGACGAGTTCTTCAACACCTACCCCGACCTCGACCCGGCCGTGGTGGCCCCGCTGGTCGAGTACGCGACACCGTTCGCGGCCCGGCTGGCCGAACGGTACGGAGTGCCGGGGGCCGGGGCCGGTGCCGCCCGGATCATGCGGGACAAGTCGCTGCTGCGCCGGGTCACCCGGGCCGCGGGCGTCCTCAACCCGGTGTCCCGGGAGGTCACCTCCCCGGACGAGGTGCGGGAGTTCGTGGCCGCGCACCCCGGCTCCGTGGTCCTCAAGCCGTCCAACCGGCAGGCGTCCGTCGGCACCAAGGTGCTGCACTCCCTGGACGACCTGGATGCCGCGTGGACGGAGTGCGTCAGCCAGGACGAGGGCGACAGGGTGCCGGACCGCGAACGCGAACTGCGCATGCTGATCGAGACCTACGTCCACGGCGCCGAGTACAGCGTCGAACTGCTGGTCAGCGCGGGCGAGGTGCTGTTCTCCAATGTCACCGGCAAGGTGCTCTACCCCGGCTCGCGCCCCATCGAGCTGGGACACACCGTGCCGGCCGCCGGAATCCCGGAGTCGCTCGGCGAACTGCTGGTGGCCCAGACCGAGACGGTGCTGCGTGCGGTCGGCTTCGGCAGCGGCATGGTGCACTGCGAGTGGATCGTCAGCGACGGCCGCCCGTACCTGGTGGAGTGTGCCGGCCGGTTCCCCGGCGACGGCATCCCGATGCTGATCGAGGAGGCGTACCGGATCAATCTGGCGGGCGCGTTCTACACCGTCATGCGGGGCGAGTGCCCCGAGCCCCTGCCCCGGCAGCCGGCCGGCGGCGCGGCGGTCCGTTTCCTGGAGGCGGTCCCCGGCGAGGTGGTGTCGGTCGAGGGCGCCGAGGACGCGGCCCGTCTGCCCGACGTGCTCTCCCTGTCCCTCCACCTGAAGCCCGGCGACACCGTGCGCGAACTGTGCAGCTCCTGGGACCGGGCGGGCTCGGTGATGACCCGGGGCACCACCTCGGCGGACGCCATGCGCCACGCCGAGGAAGCCGTCGGCACGATCCGGATCACCACCACTTGAGGCGCCGCCGGTCCCGCGCGCCGGTGGGGGGTCTCGCGCGGTGGTGGCGGGGACGAAGCCGTTCCCCGGCGGGGCCCGCCCGCCTCAGCCGCGGCACAGGCGGGGAGCAGGTACGGCACCCCGCCGGAGAACGGGACGGTGCCCGGCTGGAGGCTCAGCACGCCCCCGGCCACCGCCGCGAGCACTCCGGACGAGATGAGCGCTCCCCAGGTCATCCGGGTGACGTCGACTCCGCTGAGCCGGGCCGCCTCCGGGTTGGCCCCCCGCCGCGTAGAGGCCGGAACCCCGAGGTCCAGAAGGAGACGGGTCGCCGCGAAGATCTCCTCGGGGCTCGCGGCGGACCGGGCCACGAGATCGGCCGTTCCGGCCGACGCGGCGTCGAGCAGCCGTTGGTGCAGGTCGGCCTGGGCCGCGATGTCGACGCCCTGCGTGGGCTCGTCCAGGAGCGGCGCCACGGGGTCGAGGCGCAGCGGTGGTCCGCGCCGCCGCGATCCCGTCACGGCGCCCCACCCCCCGTACCAATAGCGCGCGGTGTCACCGGCATCAGGTTCCGGCGCACGGACCCGGTCGTTTCGTGAGCGGTCCTGATGCGACTAGCGTTCGCCTGGTCGGTCCTCGGGTGTGGTCGCCCGCTGGTGCAGGCCGCTCAGGATCAGGCCGAGGCCGAATTCGAAGCGCGCGTCGAAGTTGATGATCTCCTCGACGGGCGTGGCGTAGAGGTGCGGGTAGGTCTGCCGGGCGCCGGCGAGGTCGAGCCGGTCGAGGACGTCCTCGGTCTGGCCCTGCTGTTCGAGGGCTTCGCCCAGGACGTAGCAGAAGACCGTGGTGGTGGCCCAGAGGGCGGCGGTTCCGTGCAGCCCTGCCTGCCGCATGATGCCGATGAGGCGGTCGGCGAAGGCGAGGTTGTGGCGCTGGGCGGCGTAACTGCCGCCGACGATCCGGGCGCCGTCGCGCCGGGCGAGCAGGGCGCGGCGCAGCCGCCGGGCGAGGGCGGCGACCTCGGTCTGCCAGGGCTCGCCCCGGCTCTCGGTGAGGGCGTCGGCGAGGATCGCCTCGGCCATCTCGTCCAGCAGAACGCCCTTGTTGGCGAAGACGCGGTAGATCGCGGGCAGTTGGAGCCCGACGGCGTCGGCGAGCCGCCGCATGGTGAGCGCTTCGAGTCCTCCGTCGTCGACGATCCGCAGGGCGGCCGTCACCAGTGCCTGGGCGCGGGTCGCGGGGGGTGGGGCGGCGGCTCGTACGGGAGTGGGGTCCTCGGTTCGTGCGGGCGCGGAGTCCTCTTGACCGGTCGGCATGTTAACGATGTTAATGCGCGTCGGGGCGTTGACGCGGCCCACCGGCATGTGTGGCCCTCCGGGCCGGACTGGCGTTAACGGCGTTACCATTCGATCCCACACCATGACAGGAGCAGCGACGATGCAGTACGTGAAGCTCGGTTCGACGGGAATGGACGTGTCCCGGATCTGCCTGGGATGCATGACCTACGGCGTGCCGGGCCGGGGTACGCACGAGTGGACCCTGGACGAGGCGGAGACCCGCCCGCTGATCAGGCAGGCGCTGGACGCCGGCATCACCTTCTTCGACACCGCGAACATCTACTCGGACGGCACCAGCGAGGAGATCGTCGGCAAGGCGCTGCGCGATTTCGCGGACCGCGACGAGATCGTGCTGGCGACCAAGGTGCAGGGCCGGATGCGGCCGGGCCCCAACGGGGGCGGACTGTCCCGCAAGGCCATCATGACCGAGATCGACCACAGTCTGACCCGGCTCGGCACCGACTATGTCGATCTCTACTACATCCATCGCTGGGATCCGCACACCCCCATCGAGGAGACGATGGAGGCCCTGCACGATCTGGTGCGGGTGGGCAAGGTGCGCTACCTCGGGGCGAGTTCGATGTACGCCTGGCAGTTCTCCAAGGCCCAGTACACCGCCCGGCTGGGCGGCTGGACCCGGTTCGTCGCCATGCAGAACCACTACAACCTGATCTACCGCGAGGAGGAGCGCGAGATGATCCCCCTCTGCGTGGACCAGGGCGTCGGCGTACTGCCGTGGAGCCCTCTGGCCCGGGGCCGGCTCACCCGTGACTGGGGCACGGAGACCGGCCGCAGCGCCACCGACGACTACGGCAGCACCCTCTACCAGGACGGTGACCGGGCCGTCGTCGAGGCCGTCACCCGGATCGCCGCCGAGCGCGGGGTCCCGCGCGCCCAAGTGGCCCTCGCCTGGCTGCTGCACCGGGACACGGTGACCGCCCCGGTCATCGGCGCGTCCAGGCCGGGTCACATCGAGGACGCCGTGGCCGCCGTCGAACTCACCCTCACCGACAAGGAGATCGCGGAACTGGAACAGCCGTACGCCCCGCATCCGATCTCCGGCCACTGACACCGGCACCGGCAGCGGCACTCCAGCGCATCCGCCCCCGTCCCGCCGACCGGGACGGGGGCGAGCGGCTGAGCATGCGACGCGCGGGGGAGAGTGATCTCCAACCACCGCCCCCGTCACCTCGTCACCAGCCGAGCGCGTCCTCGCCGAGGAGCGGGTCGCGGGCCGGCGCGGCCGGGCGGGACTCGTGGCAGGGGAAGCCGAGCCGGGTCAGGGCGCGGCGCATCTCGACGGTCGTGAAGTCACGGCGGTCGAGCCTGGTGACCACCTCACCGACCTGCATCACGGGGTACACCTGGCCGTCGATGGTCACCGACACACCGGTGACGGGTTCGGGCGTGATACCGCTCATCGACTGCTCGACCTCGCTCTTGGTGAGGTCGAAGGGGAAACGGGCGATGACACAGCGCATGGCTGCCTCCACAAGGGTGGGGAAGAACTCCGAAGAGGCCGGCCGCGCGAGCGCGACCGGCTCGGCGGTCAGGGAACCAGGGTGAGCACGCCCAGGGCGTAGCCGTGCTCGTCGATCACGGGGGACACATCCAGGGTCCGGACCCGCATGGCGTCCTCCGCCTCGCCGAGCGTCGAGACGGACGCGGTGAACGGTCCGCGGTCCAGCGGGATGTCCCGCAGCCGGGTCCGGTCGCCGTACCAGGTGCCGCCGCGGTGCGCGGCGAGCTGGGCCCGGGTGACCAGACCCGTGCACCGCCCGTCCTCGTCCCGGAGCAGCAGATGGTGGACGCGCGCGCCGATGAGCACGGACAGGGCCACGTCCACCGCCATGTGGTCGTCGACCTGCGGCCCGGGAGCGCCCATCGCGTCACGCGCGGTCAGCCCGGTGCCATCGGCGAAGTCACCGGGGGCACCGGCCTGCGGTGTCCCGGTGGAAAGGAGCATCGGTGACGTCAAGGGCCTCTCCTCGTCGTGGACGCGGCCGGGAACGGGCGGCAGCCCGTCCCGACCGCTGCTGGGAGCGTGTCCCCGTGCTCGGGTCAGGGGTTGTTCCGCGGGGCGGCACGACGGACCCGGCCGGCGGTCCGGGCGCCGGCACCCGGCCCCGCGCTCCGCCCGGCCGCGCCATGACCACCGCCGGTACGACCGCCGGCACCGGCACCGGTGCCGGAACCGCCACCGCCGGTACGGCCGCTCCCGCCGGAGCCACCGCCGCTGCGGCCACTGCCACCGGACCCGGCGGCACGGCCGTTGCCGCCACCGGACCCGCCGCCACGTCCCCGGCGGCTGCGCCCGGAGGAGCCCTTGCCCTCGCGTCGTGTGTCGGCCGGGGCGGCGACCGTGATGGTGACCGGCTCGCCGGACGGCGTCCGGGCGCCGGTGATGCGGTTCAGTTCGGGCTCGCCCGGACGGACCCGGAGGTTCTGCGGCGCGATCCCGGCGTCGGCCATCAGCCGGTCCACCGCGCGCCGCTGGTGCGGCAGGACGAGGGTGACGACGGTGCCGGACTCGCCGGCGCGGGCGGTACGGCCGCCGCGGTGCAGATAGTCCTTGTGGTCGCCGGGCGGGTCGACGTTGACCACGAGGTCGAGGTCGTCCACGTGGATGCCTCGGGCGGCGACGTTGGTCGCCACCAGAACCGACACATGGCCGTCCTTGAAGTGGGCGAGCGTCCGGTTGCGCTGGGACTGGGACTTGCCGCCGTGCAGCGCGGAGGCGCGCACCCCGACGGACAGCAACTGCTTGGTGAACCGGTCCACCGCGTGCTTGGTGTCCAGGAACATCAGGACGCGTCCGTCGCGGGCGGCGATCTCCGTCGCGGTGTCGTGCTTCTCGGTGTCGCGCACGTGCAGCAGGTGGTGCTCCATGGTGGTGACCGTCCCGGTGGACGGGTCGACCGAGTGCACCACGGGGTCGTGGAGGTAGCGGCGTACCAGCAGATCGATGTTGCGGTCCAGGGTGGCCGAGAACAGCAGCCGCTGCCCGGTGGCCGGGACCTGGTCGAGCAGCGTGGTGACCTGCGGCATGAAGCCCATGTCGGCCATCTGGTCGGCCTCGTCCAGGACGGTCACGGAGACCTGGTCCAGCCGGCAGGCGCCCTGCTGGATCAGGTCCTTGAGGCGGCCGGGCGTCGCCACGACGACCTCGGCGCCGCTGCGCAGCGCGCTGATCTGGCGGCCGATGGACATGCCGCCCACCACGGTGACCAGCCGCAGCCGCAGGGCGCGGGCGTACGGGGTGAGCGAGTCGGTGACCTGCTGGGCCAGTTCCCGGGTCGGTACCAGGACGAGGGCGAACGGCTGGCCGGGCTGGGCCCGCTGTCCGTCCAGGCGGGCCAGCAGGGGCAGGCCGAAGGCGAGCGTCTTGCCGGAGCCGGTGCGGCCCCGGCCCAGGACGTCCCGGCCGGCCAGCGAGTTGGGCAGGGTGGCCGCCTGGATCGGGAAGGGCACGGTCACGCCCTCGGCGGTGAGCGCGGCCAGCAGCCGTTCGGGCATGTCGAGTTCGGCGAACGTCTCGACGGCCGGCAGCGGCTCGGTGAGCGTGACCGGCAGCGTGAATTCCTGGGGGCGCGCGGCGGAGCGGGAGCCGCCCCCGCCGCCCTTGCCGGGACGCGGGCCCTGACGGCCGCTCTCCTGACCACGGAAGCGGCTGCCACGGCTGGAGCCGGAGCCGGACGAGCGCGCGGACTGACGGTCCGCGCGGAAACCACCGGAAGTGCCGCCGGTGCGACGGGTGCGGTTCATGGGAACCTTCCTCGATGCGGCGTATCGAGGAATTCCGTCCGGCGGCGTTGCCGCACGCGGATTCGCAAGAATGAGCCGAAGAAAAAAGAAGAGCCGGGCCCGTGAATGGGGCCGGGTCTATCGATGGACCGGGAATTCCGGGAATGCGGCCGAGAGGCGACGCGGGCCAGCGGAAGTCCGGAAAACAATGAGCTGGGGCCCGCACCCCAAGAGCGCGGGCCCCAGTTCATGGTGATGCGCGAGCCACTGGCTCGCGACGATTTCGCGTCAGCGTCAGGCGGGAACGATGTTCTCGGCCTGCGGGCCCTTCTGACCCTGCGTGACGTCGAAGGTAACCTTCTGGCCTTCCTGAAGCTCGCGGAAGCCGGAGCTGGCGATGTTCGAGTAGTGCGCGAACACGTCGGCGCCGCCGCCGTCCTGCTCAATGAAGCCGAAGCCCTTTTCCGCGTTGAACCACTTCACGGTGCCAGATGCCATATTGAATCTCCCTTGGGGGGCAGTACCGGACTCCGCACTTTACGGAGCCGAGTCGCCGCGATGATCACCCCTCCGGAAAGATCCGGAAAGCTCTGCAAAGATAAATCTCTGGCAACCAAAACTGCAACTGCTATCAAGCTAACACAGGTCGGCCGGAGGCGGCGATGCGCTTTCCGGGGCGTCCCGGGAATTCTGATGCCGCCGATGGAGCTGTTTCTGTACCGGCGGGATCAGATATCCGCGCCGCGTGTACCACCGTGCGTACCACCGTGCGCACCGAACGCGTCGAGCCGGCGGCGCATGTCCCGGTTCTGGCGCAGCGCGGCGTCGAGCTGGTCCTCCAGGGCGATGATCCGGCAGGCGGCCTCGACGGGGGTGCCCTGGCCGACCAGTTCGCGGGCGCGGGCGGCGACGCGCAGCTGGCGGCGCGAGTACCTGCGGTGCCCGCCCTGCGAACGCAGGGGCGTGATCAGTCCGGTGTCGCCGACGGCCCGGAGGAAGGCGGGGGTGGCGCCGAGCACGTCTGCGGCCCGGCCCATGGTGTAGGCGGGGTAGTCGTCGTCGTCGAGGTTTCCGGGGCCGGGGGCGTTCACAGCGGGCATGACACCTTCGTTTCGGGGACGCGGCGAGGGACCGGGACGGTCGTGGCGCCCGCGCTCCGAAGGCCCGGCCGCCAGCCGCCGCGTACGACAACCCTAACGCCGCCGGGCCCGGACATGTGGACCGGCCGGAGCAGTTTTCCGGGTGGTATCCCTCACCGGGGTGTCCGTCTTGTTCGCACCGCCGAACGCGTGAGTTCACGAAGGTGTCCGCCCGGCGTGGCGCGCCTACCGGTCCGGAACCCCGTAGCCGCGCCTTCCGGTGTGCCCCGATCTACCGGCTGACCTTGGTGACCTGCCCGGCGCCGACGGTCCGGCCGCCCTCGCGGATGGTGAAGCGCAGGCCCTCCTCCATCGCGACCGGCTGGATGAGCGAGACGGTCATCTCGGCGTTGTCGCCGGGCATGACCATCTCCATGCCCTCCTTGAGGGTCACGACGCCGGTGACGTCGGTGGTGCGGAAGTAGAACTGCGGACGGTAGTTGTTGAAGAACGGGGTGTGACGGCCGCCCTCGTCCTTGGACAGGATGTACGCCGTCGCCTCGAACTCGGTGTGCGGGGTGACCGTGCCCGGCTTGATGATGCACTGGCCGCGCTCGACGTCCTCGCGCTTGATGCCGCGCAGCAGCAGACCGACGTTCTCACCGGCCTGGCCCTCGTCGAGCAGCTTGCGGAACATCTCGATGCCGGTGACCGTGGTCGTGGCCTTCTCGGTCTTGATGCCGATGATGTCGACGGTCTCGTTGACCTTGAGGACACCGCGCTCGATCCGGCCGGTGACGACCGTGCCGCGGCCGGTGATGGTGAAGACGTCCTCGATCGGCATCAGGAACGGCTTGTCGGTGTCGCGCTCGGGCTGCGGGATGTGCTCGTCGACGGCCTTCATCAGACCGAGGAGCTTCTCGGCCCACTCCTTGTCGCCCTCCAGCGCCTTGAGCGCCGAGACCTGCACGACCGGCGCGTCGTCGCCGTTGAACTCGTACTCGTTGAGGAGTTCGCGCACCTCCAGCTCGACCAGCTCCAGGATCTCCTCGTCGTCCACCATGTCGGCCTTGTTCAGCGCGACGACGATGTACGGCACCCCGGACTGCCGGGCCAGCAGCACATGTTCCTTGGTCTGCGGCATCGGGCCGTCCGTCGCGGCCACGACCAGGATCGCGCCGTCCATCTGGGCGGCGCCGGTGATCATGTTCTTGATGTAGTCCGCGTGGCCCGGGCAGTCGACGTGCGCGTAGTGACGCGCGTCGGTCTGGTACTCGACGTGCGCGATGGAGATGGTGATGCCGCGCTGCCGCTCCTCGGGCGCCTTGTCGATCTCGTCGAACGGCGTGAACGGGTTCAGCTCCGGATGGGCGTCGTGCAGCACCTTGGTGATGGCCGCCGTCAGCGTCGTCTTGCCGTGGTCCACGTGCCCGATCGTGCCGATGTTCACGTGCGGCTTGGTCCGCTCGAACTTCGCCTTCGCCATGTGTCCGTCTCCTCACGCCCGGACGGGCGACGCTCCGTCGCGCACCCGCCGGGCTCCGCTCGTGCCTGGGATGGCGCGCGGGTGCGGCCGGCGGCGGCCGAACCACTCCACATAGTTCACGACCGCCGGTAGCCGCACTCGCACGTAGGGTGATGATAGGGCCGTTCGGGGTGCCCCCCTGCCCCTCCTGCCGCCCCGGCATCACCGCGACCGGCGGTCAGAAGCCGTGCCGGGCGCCGCCGTCCACCGAAAGCATGACGCCGGTCACATAGGAGGCGGCGGGGGAGAGCAGGAAGGCGCCCGCGCGGCCGAACTCCTCGGGGGTGCCGTAGCGCCGCAGGGGGATGCCCGACTCGTTGGCGGCCCGGCTGGCGCCCGGGTCGGCGGCCAGTCCGTCCAGCTCGCGCATCCGGTCCGTGCCGATCCGGCCCGGCAGCAGGCCGAAGACGCGGATGCCGCGCGGCCCCAGTTCGTCCGCGAGGGACTTCGCGAAACCGGCGAGTCCGGGCCGCAGCCCGTTGGAGATGACCATGCCGGTGGCGGGTTCGTGCACGGTGATCGACAGCACGAAGCCGATGGCCCCGCCGTCGCCCAGTTCGGCGGCGGCGGCACGGGCGAGCCGGACCGAGCCGAGGAACACCGAGTCGAACGACGCCTGCCACTGCGCGTCGGTGTTGTCCGCGAGACGGCCCGCGGGCGGTCCGCCGACGCTGACGAGGATGCCGTCGAAGCCGCCGAACCGCTCCCGCGCGGTGGCGATCAGCCGCCCCGGCGCCTCGGGGTCGGCGTTGTCCACGGCGACCCCGGCCGCGTTCGGGCCCAGCTCGGCCGCGGCCTCGGCGGCCCGCCGCCCGTCGCGGCCGGTGATGACCACCTTGGCCCCGTCGCCGACCAGCTCACGGGCGACCGCGTGGCCCAGCCCTCGGGTGCCGCCGGTGACGACGTACACCCGGTCCTTCAGTGCGAGATCCATGATCGTGCCGTTCCTTCCGGAGGGGCTACGCGCGGCCGAGGGCGCTCGCGATGACGGTGTCCGCCTCGGCGGCCAGCTTGGTGTCGTCCGGCTCCGTCCCGGCCCAGGCGACATGGCCGTCGGGCCGGATCAGGGCCGCGCGCACGCCGTCCCAGCCCTCGGGTACGCGGTCCAGCGCCCCGCCCCGCACGGCGATCCGCTCCTGCCCGCGCCCCGCGAGCACCCCGCCGGAGGTGAGGTCGACGAGGAGGTACGAGTCCGCCCGCAGCAGCGCGAACAGGTCGGCGTCCGTGCCGGTGAAGGTGAGGTCGGGGGCGCGGACGCCGGTCAGCGGGTGGGCGGCCGGGTCGGCGCCGGGGTAGGTGACGTCGAGCGCGGTGAGCCGCCCGGCGAGGAAATCGCTGAACTCCCGCGATCGCGGCACCATCCGGCTGAGCAGATCGCGCAGGGCGAGGCCCTCGGGGGAGAAGGCGTGGAACAGATAGGTCTGCGCGCGGCTGTGCTCCATAAGCTGCTCGCCGACCGGGTAACGGTCGGTGTGGTAGCTGTCCAGCAGACCGTCCGAGGCCCAGCCGTTGACCGTCGCCGCCAGCTTCCAGCCCAGGTTGAAGGCATCCTGCACACCGACGTTCATGCCGACCCCGCCGGTGGGGTAGTGCTGGTGGGCCGCGTCGCCCGCGAGCACGATCCGGCCCCGCCGGTAGTGGGTGGCCAGCCGGGTGGCGTTGCCGAACCGGGAGAGCCAGGACGGGTCGCGCATGCCGAAGTCGTCCCCGGCGATGGTGCGGGTCTTGCGCCGCAGCTCCTCCATGGTGAAGTCGCCGGGCCACTCGGTGGTCGCGCTCTGCGGATCGGTACCGGCGATGCGCCACCGGTTGTCGGGCAGCGGCACGATCATCAGGCCGCCGTGCTCGGTGAAGCGGTTGAAGCCGGGCGGCGGCGGGTTGTCGAACAGCACGTCGCCGAGCCAGCCCAGATACGTGGAGTCCGTGCCGGGGAAGTCGATCCCGGCGGCCTGGCGCACGGTGCTCCGGGTGCCGTCACAGCCCGCCAGATACTCGGCCTGTATCTCGTACGACCCCTGCGGGCCCTCCACCTGGACGGTCACCGTGTCGGGGTGCTCGGTGAGGCCGGTGACGCGGTGGCCGCGCCGGATGGTGGCGCCGAGTCCGAGCGCGTACTCCTCGAAGAGTTCCTCGGTGCGGGCCTGCGGGATGAAGAGGGTGTAGGGGTACGGGGTGTCCAGGACGGAGAAGTCGAGCCGGTCGGCGAGGTTGGCGAAGTGGCCGGTGGAGATCTTCAGGGCCTCGTCCAGGAAGCGCTGGTGCACCTGGCGGGAGGCGAGCACCTCCACGCCGCGTGGGTGCACGGTGAGCGCCTTGGAGCGCTGGTCGACCTCGGTGCGCTGCTCCAGGACGGTGACCGAGACATTGTTGAGCCGTAGTTCGGCGGCGAGCCAGAGCCCGACCGGTCCGCCTCCGGCGATGACGACCTGCTGCGTTTCCATGCGACCACCTCGGGGTGCGCGGCGGCAGGGCTGCCGCCGGGGAGTCTCTAGGTCACTGACCTAGAGCATGTGGGTGCAGTAAACTAGGTCAGTGACCAATAGGCAACAGGAACGACTTGATCCGGCCACGGTGATCCGTACGGCGCTGGACCTTCTGGACGAGAAGGGCCTGGACGCGGTGTCCACGCGCGCGGTCGCCGACCGCCTCGGCGTCCGGATCAACACCGTGCAGTGGCATGTGAAGACCAAGGCCCGGATGCTGGAACTGATGGCGGACGCCGTCCTCGGCGAGATCCCGCTGGGCGACCTCCCGGACGCCCCCGACGAACGCGCCCGGGAACTGGCCCGCCGCTACCGCCGCGCCCTGCTGTCGCACCGCGACGGCGCGATGCTGGTGGTGGGGACCTACGCGGCCGAGGCGAACACCCTGCGCTTCGCCGAGGCCCTGGTGGAGGCGGTGCTCGGCTGCGATCTCGGGGACCGCGAGGTCGCCTGGACCGCCTGGTCCGTCATCTACTTCACCCTCGGCCTCACCCAGGAGGAACAGGCGGTCGACCACCGCCCGCTGGGCGACCTCCTGGCGAGCGCGATCTCCGCGACGACCCACCCCTCCCTGCACCGCGTGGCCGGACACCTCGCCCCGGCGTCCTTCGACGAGCGGTTCGAGTTCGGGGTGAGCGCGATCCTCGCCCCGCGCTGACGCGGGCCGGCCGAAGGGGGGAGAGGGGGGCGGGAATGTGGGCAACAACCGTGACACGCGGGCTTAATGGGGCGGATATGGATGGGTGATGAAGTCTGGCCAAGTTGTCCGCCCCCCACGCAGACCGAGGGAGGATACGTTGAGCCAGCCCCAGCCGCCCACCACCGAACAGGTGGACGCCTACATACGCACCAGACTCGCGCTCGCCGGGTTCGATCTGGAGATGCTGCCCGAGACCCCCGACGCCGAGACCGGGGTCCCCACCCGGGCCCAGGCCCTCGCCTCCCTGCGGACGTTCGTGACCACGTCCCCGGTGTCCATCGCGGGCTGGATTCCGCCCGCCGCCCGTGAGCCCGCGCCCGCCTACGCCCAGCAGGCCGCCGCGCCCCTGCTCTACCCGTCCATCACCGAGTCCTGGACCGGAAAGGCGGACGCCAAGTGAGTGGCCGACAGGTGAGCGCCCGTCAAGTGAGCGGCGACGTCACGCCCGGCGTCGAGCGCCGTGCCCTCAATCGCCGTACGTTCCTCGCCGGTTCCGCCGCCGTCACGGGCGCGGTGGCCGGAGGCATCGCCCTTCCCTCGCCGGCCGTCGCCGCCCCCGTGACGGCGGGCGGTGGCACGACGCCCTACCTCCCCGACATCGCCGTACGGGACGCGGCCCGCCGGGACCCGACCGAGGCGACCCTCACCGAGGCCGCCGTGCTGATGCGGCAGCGCAAGCTGACCTCGGTCACCCTGGTCGAGGCGTACCTGGACCGGATCGGGTCCTTCGACTCCGTCTACAAGGCGTTCGCCGAGGTGACCGCCGACCGGGCGCTCACCGCCGCGCGGGCCGCCGACAAGCGCAGCAGGCCCGGGGTCCTCAACGGCGTCCCGCTCTGCATCAAGGACAACTACTTCACCAAGGACGTGCCGACCCGCTGCAACTCGTACATCTTCGAGGACTTCGTCCCCGCGTACGACGCCACCGCCGTCGCCAGGCTCACCGGGGCCGGCGGGATCGTGCTCGGCAAGGGGCAGATGGGGCCGCTGGCGACCACCCGCGCGACCCTGCCCAACGGCACGGTCACCACCGTCAACGCCTGGACGCCGAACAACCCCGCGACCGACCCCGGCGGCTCCTCCACCGGCTCCGCCTGCGCGGTCGCCGGACGGATGGCGGCCTCCGCCATCGGCACCCAGACCGGCGGATCCATCGTGCTGCCGGCCAACCGGCAGAATCTCACCGGTCTCAAGCCCACCATGGGCCGGGCCTCCGTATACGGCGTCATCCCGCTGTCCTTCACCCGCGATCACCCCGGACCGCTGGCCCGCGACGCCATGGACGCCGCGCTCATGCTCTCCGTGATGGCCGGACCCGACCCCAACGACCCGCGCACCCTGGGCCTGCCCGCCGTACCCGACCTGGTCAAGGCCGCCACCCCGGTCCGCTCCAAGCGCGGCACCGTCCAGCTGCGGCACGCCACCCGCATCGGCGTCCCGGCCAACTTTCTCTCCTCCGCCGCCGACGTACGCTCCGCGCTGCTGGCCAAGCTCGACTCCATCCCGGGGGTGACCCTGGTCGACATCACCTACCCGGACGACTGGTCCCTGCTGACCGGTGCCTTCAACGCGGCCCGGCTCTCCGAGCGCACGGAACCCTTCCGGCACTGGCTGCGCGAGGACCCCCGCAAGTTCGGGGTGTCCCTGCTGAGCTGGCTCCAGGGGCTGATGCTCTCCGGCGACGAGTGGATCACCGCCCAGCGCGCCAAGAACCATCTGCTGCGCGAGGTGCTGGACGGCATCCTGGACGACTGCGACGTGGTGTTCCAGACCGATGTGGTCCCCTTCGACCTGCTGGGGCTGCCGCAGATCGGCTTCCCCGCCGGGTTCGTGGGCGGTGTCCCCTCCGGGGTGATCCTCGGCGGCCAGCCCTACGAGGAGGACCGCCTCCTGGAGGTCGTCGCCGCGTACCAGGCCGTCACCGACTGGCACACCCGCCGCCCGGCCGACCCCACACCCGCCCCCACGACCCTGGCCATGCGCTCGGCGACGGCGGAGCCCCGGCTGACGGCGGAGCAGGCGGCGGAGCAGTCCGCCTGACCGGCGACGACAGCCGGGGCCGCCCGGTGACCGCCCGGTCTTGTCCGCGGTGGGTGGGCATGGGACTCTGCTGCCCCGGACGAACCGGACATCGACCGGACCGACCACATGGGGGGAACCATGACCATCCGCCGTATCGGCATCGCGGCCCTCGCCGCTCTCGCCGCCGCGCTCCTCGCCCTCGGCGCCACCGCCCCGGCGCACGCCGCCGCGGGTGACAAGAAGGTAGAGGTCATCAAGGAGGCGTGACGGGCCGATCGGGGCCTGATGAGAAACGCCCGTCCGGCACTCGCCGGACGGGCGTTTGTCATGCCGGTTTCCGGGCCGGTGACATCCCGCCGGACCGGGACCTAGGTCCAACGCCTGATCGGCATCCGCGGCCTGCTGCTGTTAGCGTGCAGATGCACATCAGTTGCAATTAAGTCCAAGGGGACCGCATGCCTGTCTACACGCTGCCTGAACTGCCGTACGACTACTCCGCACTCGCCCCCGTGATCAGCCCCGAGATCATCGAGCTGCACCACGACAAGCACCACGCGGCCTACGTCAAGGGTGCCAACGACACCCTCGACCAGCTCGCCGAGGCCCGTGACAAGGAGACCTGGGGCTCCATCAACGGCCTGGAGAAGAACCTCGCCTTCCACCTCTCCGGCCACATCCTGCACTCCATCTACTGGCACAACATGACCGGCGACGGCGGCGGCGAACCGCTGGCCGCCGACGGCGTGGGGGATCTGGCCGACGCCATCGCCGAGTCGTTCGGGTCCTTCGCCGCCTTCAAGGCCCAGCTCACCAAGGCCGCCGCCACCACCCAGGGCTCCGGCTGGGGCGTGCTCGCCTACGAGCCGCTCAGCGGGCGGCTGCTCGTCGAGCAGGTCTACGACCACCAGGGCAATGTCGGCCAGGGCTCCACGCCGATCCTGGTCTTCGACGCCTGGGAGCACGCCTTCTACCTCCAGTACAAGAACCAGAAGGTCGACTTCATCGACGCCATGTGGGCCGTCGTCAACTGGCAGGACGTCGCCAAGCGCTACGACGCCGCCAAGTCGCGTGCCAACGTGCTGCTGCTGGCCCCCTGAGCCCGCTCCCCGCAGACGCCCTGCCTGGTGATCGTCTTCTCACCCTTCACTCGGCGGGCCGCACGACGGAAGGCTCCCGTGGCGAGGTCGGCCGCGGGAGCCTCTCCGTTCTCCGGGGGGCGTCCTGGTCCGAGACCTCCGGCCAGTGCAGGGTGCGGTCGCACCAGCGGTCCAGGAGTACGTGGTCGTGGCCGACGGCCAGGAGCCCGGCGCCCGTCGCGGCCCGGTACTCCTCCACCGCCCCGACCAGCGCGGCCGTGGTCGACGCGTCGAGCATCGCCGTCATCTCGTCGCAGATCAGCCAGCGCGGGCGCAGCACCAGGGCACGGGCCAGACACGCCCGCTGAAGCTGCCCGTCGCTGACTTCGTGCGGGCGCCGGTTCAGCAGATCGGGCGTGAGGCCCACCGCCGGGGCCAGTTCGGCGATCCGCTCGCCGGTCTCCTCCCGGCGTCCATTGGCCCGCAGCGGCTCGGCGATCAGATCGGTCAGCCGCAGCCGGGGGTCCGCCGACAGCCGGGGCTGCTGGAAGACGACGCCGATCGCGGTGCGCTGCGCGCGCGGCGCCCGGTGCCGCCAGCCCCGTACGGTCTCGCCGTCCAGGACGACCGTGCCCGCGTCCGGGCGGTGCAGCAGGGCCGCGACCCGGGCCAGGGTGGACTTGCCGCAGCCGCTGGGGCCGAGCAGCCCGACGGCCTGTCCGGGGTCCACGGAAAGGGACGCGCCCCGCACGGCCGGGGTCCTCCCGCCGTACCCGGCGGTGATGGCGCGCAGCTCAAGCACGGTGGTCCTCCGGTCGGTGCGGGTGGTGGCAGGCCGTGCCGTCGGTCAGCGCGGGCGGTACGGCGCAGACGGCGGTGGCCCGTTCGCAGCGCGGGGCGAAGGCGCAGCCCGCCGGGAGGTCGCCCAGCTCGGGCGGCAGCCCCGGGATCGGGGTGAACCCACGGTCGGGCAGCGCCTGGAGCAGACCCCGGCTGTAGGGGTGGCGGGGGCCGGGGGCGCCGAAGAACGCGGCGGCGTCGGCGAGTTCCACGATCCGGCCCGCGTACATCACCGCGACCCGGTCCGCGATCCGCTCGGCCGCCGTCAGATCGTGGGTGATGACCAGCAGGGCGCGTCCGGCGCCGCCGTCGACATGGCGGCGCAGTTCGTCGACGGTGTGGTCCACCAGGTCGCGGTCCAGGCCGGTGGTGGGTTCGTCGGCGAGCAGCAGGGGCGCGTTGCCGACCAGGGCGAGCGCGGTGGCGGCGCGCTGGGCGAGGCCGCCGGAGAGTTCGTGCGGGTGCCGGTCCAGATGGTCGGCTGGGAAGGCGGCGCGCTCGGCGGCCCGGTCGGTGGCGGCGCGCAGGGCTGTCCGGCCGCGTGTGCCGGTCAGCGCCCTGACCGTCTCCGCCAGCTGGGAGCGGACCCGGCGCACGGGCGTGAGATGCGCGGCGGGGCTCTGCGGGATCAGGCCGACCAGCCGGCCGCGTACCGTCCGGGCGAGGGTGCGTTCGTCGGCGGCGAGCAGGTCCAGTGCGCCGAGCCGGGCCTCGCCCGCCGTCTGGGCGTTGGCCGGGAGCAGGCCCAGCAGGGCGGAGGCCAGCACCGACTTGCCGCAGCCGCTCTCGCCGATCAGCGCCAGGCACTCACCGGCGGCCACCTCGAAGTGCGCGTCGGTGACGGCCGCGACACGCCCGCCGCCCGGCATCAGGAACCGCACGGACAGCCCGCGCACGGACAGTACCGGACCATGTTTTTCGCTGGGGTCCGTCACAGCATCAGCTCCGATCGCCGGCGGGGATTGATCCGCTCGCGCCACGCCCCGGCGAGCCCCGCGATGGCGAGGGTCGGGACGATGATGAACAGGCCCGGGAAGAGGGTGGGCCACCACTGCCCGGCGAGCAGCGAGCTGCGGGCACTCTGGATGAGCGTGCCGAGGCTCGCGGTGTGCGTGGGCAGGCCCAGGCCCAGGAAGGACAGCGCCGACTCGTGCCACATGGCGTGCGGCACCATCAGTACGGCGGCCAGCCCCGCCTGCGGCAGCACGGCCGGCAGCAGATGCCGTACCGTCACCCGCCACCGGGAGGCGCCCCCCGACACGGCCGCGTCGATGTACGGGCGCGAGCGCAGCGAGAGCACCTCGGCGCGCACGATCCGGGCGGTGGACAGCCAGTGGGTGAGGGCGACCGAGATCACCACGGGCCACACCCCCGGCCGGAACATCGCCACGATGAAGATGCCGAGCAGCAGATGCGGCACGGACGCGAGGGTGTCGACCACGCGCATGACGGTCCGGTCCACCCAGCCGCCCAGCGCGCCCGCGGTCGCCCCGACGGCGGTACCGATCACGGTCGCGGTGAGCGCCGCCGCCAGCCCCACCAGCAGCGAGACCCGCAGCCCGTACACACAGCGCAGCAGCAGGTCCCGGCCCACGTCGTCGGTGCCGAACGGGTGGGCCCAGCTCGGCGGCAGGAGCTTGGCGGCCAGGTCCACGGCCTGCTGGTCGAGCTGGACCAGCGGCGGTACGAGGAGCACGGCGAGGGCGGTCACGGCCACCAGGGCGGCGGAGACCCGCACCCGTACGGTCCGGGTGGACCGCCGCTTGGTGCCGTACGACCGCCAGACCGGCTTGGACGGCGTGGGCGACGGCGCGGAAGCGGGCGTGGGCGCGGGCGCGTCACATGTCACGGAACTTCACCCTCGGATCGAACAGGCCGTACAGCAGATCCGCGAGCAGATTGCCCAGCAGTACGGCGGCGGTGGCCAGGGTCGTGAGCGCGGCGAGCAGCGGGAAGTCCACGGAGGTGGCCGCCTCCACGGTCGCCGCCGCGATACCGGGCCAGCTGAAGACGGTCTCCACCAGCAGGGCGCCGGTGATGAGTTCGGGCACCCGGGAGCCGACCAGGGTGAGCACCGGCAGCAGTCCGGAGCGCAGGGCGTGTCCGAGCAGTACGGTCCGCTCGCTCAGCCCCCGGGCCCGGGCCCCGCGCACGGGGTCCTCGGCGAGCGCGTCGCCGACGCCCTGGCGGACGTACAGCGTGAACCAGGGCAGTTGCGAGATGGCGAGGACCCCGGCGGGCAGTACGACATGGCTGGCCACCTGGCCGAAGGTGACGTGTTCGCTGCCGGTGTCGGTCAGCCCGCCCGCCGGGAGGACGCCGAGCTGGAGGGCGAAGAGCCAGACGGCCAGCAGGGCGAGCCAGAAGACGGGGGCCGCCTCCAGGGAGTACGCCAGCGAGGTGACGGTCCGGTCGAGGAACGAGCCGGGGCGGCGGGCCGCAAGGACCCCGAGGACCGTGCCGGTCAGCACGGCGGCGACGAACGCGACCGTGCACAGCAGCGCGGACCACACCAGCCGTTCGCCGATGACCTCGACGACCGGCTGGCGCATCACGCTGGAGTAGCCGAGGTCGCCGCCGAGCGCGGAGGTCAGCCAGTTCCACCACTGCGCGGTGAACGCCTGGTCCACGCCGAGGTTCTCGCGCAGCCGGGCCAGCGTCTCCGCGTCGGCGCCGAGCGCGGCGGTCCCGGCGTACGCCTTGACCGGGTCGAAGGGGGAGGCGGCGGCCACGGCGAAGACGCCGAAGGTGACGACCAGCAGCACGGGGGCGGCGAACACCAGCCGCCGCCCCGCGAGCCGGGCCATGGCCCCCCAGGGCAGCGGGGTCACTTCGTGGGCTGCCAGGCTTCGAGATTCCACCACGGGCCGCTGGCGAAGCCGTGCTCGTGCGGCTCGATCTGGGTGGTGAGCCCGTCCCAGCGGTCGGCCAGGACGTAGACATGGTTGACGTGGGTGAGGAAGGTGTAGCCGGGGTCCTTGACCAGCTCGCGCTGGAGGGTGTCGTACGCCTCCTCGCGCGCGCCCTGATCGGCGCTGCGGCGGGCGGCGTCGAGGGCGTCGTCCACGGCCGGGTTCTCGTAGCCGGCCATGTTGTTGAAGCCGTCCCCGGCGAGGGTGGAGTGCAGCAGGGTGTAGAGCCCGAAGTCGGGGTCGCCGACGCTGCCGAACCCGGCGAGCACGGCGTCGTCCGCCATCCTGGGCTCGATGACCTCCCAGGTGGCGCTCTCCACCTTCACCTCGATCCCGGCCTTCTTGGCGTCGGAGGCGTAGGCGAGGGCGTGATCCTGACGGACCTTGTCACCGGAGGGATAGAGGAGAGTGAAGGAGGCCCGCTGATCGCCCTTGGCACGAATACCGCCATCCCCGGCCTTCCACCCTGCGGCGTCGAGAATCCGCCCGGCCTCGGTGAGGTCCTGCTCGCGCTCGATGCCGTCGGCGAACCAGGTGTCGCCGACCGGCAGCGGCCCGTAGGCCGGGGTCCCGGCGCCGCTGAGGATGCTGTTCACCATCGCCTCGCGGTCCACGGCGAGGTCGAGCGCCTGCCGGATGGCGGTGTCCCCGGTGACGGCGTCGGACTGCGGGAGGGTGACGGCCCGGAAGTCGTAGGTCTTGGCCTCGTAGGTCTTCCTGGTGTTGTCATCCTCGAAGGTGGCGGCCAGATTGGGCGGCAGCACGGCCCCGTCGAGATCGCCGGAGCGCAGCCGGGTGGCGCGCACGTCGTCGTCCTGGATGATCGCCATGGTGACGGTCTTCACCTCCGGCTCCCCGCCCCAGTAGTCCGGGTTGGCCTTGAAGGTGAGCTTCTCGCCCTTGCTCCAGGACGACAGCGTGTACGGGCCCGTCCCCACCGGCTCGGTGTTGAAGTCGCCGGTGTTGGGGTCCTGCGCGCCCGCGACATGCTCGGGCACGATCGGCAGCACCGTGCGCGCGGCGAAGGGGGTGTAGGGGTACTTGAGCGTGAAGACGACCGTGCCGTCCCCGTCGGCCCGCACGTCCTTGATGGCGTCCAGCTCGCTGCGGGCCGTGTTGTTGGTCTTGGCGTCGAGGATCGTGTCGTACGTGAACACCACGTCGGCGGCGGTGAGCGGCTCCCCGTCGCTGAAGGTGACGCCCTCGCGCAGGGAGTAGGTGTACGTCAGCCCGTCGGCGGCGACCTCGGGCAGCGCCTTGGCCAGCGCCGGGCGCAGCGAGAGGTCCGCGTTGCGGGCGAGCAGCCCGTCGAAGATCTTGGAGTTCCCGTCCTTGCCGTAGCCGAGGAGGGGGCTGAGCGTGTCGGGCTCGGAGGCGACCCCGACGACCACGGAGTCGGCCGCGCCGCCGCTGTCCTCGCTCCCGCCCCCGGGCGCCGAACAGGCGGCCACGCCGGTGAGTATCGCGCCCGCGAGTGCGGCCGTCCGTATCCGTCGGTTCGACATGGGTCTCCCACCCTTAATGCCCTACTGGTGCTGTTGCATATTAAGTGCAGGTAAGAAGAGATCGAGACGCGATCCCGTCACTTGGCGATCTCGTACGGAGATGTTCACCACGTGGTGCGCGGTGCGGGAACCCCCTACGATCTGCGGTTCATGCGACGCGTTCTGCTCACCGCCGGGGCCCTGGCCACCCTGGCCGCCGTCTCCGGCTGCACGATTTTCGGCCAAGAGTCCCCGTGCACCATGGTCGGCATGGACTCCTCGGTGTCGGTGATCTGGCTGCCCTCCGACTTCGGCGCCACGGACGCGGCGACGATCCGGCTGTGCGTGGCGGACCGCTGCGAGGAGCGGACGTCGGGGGATGCGGCCGACCCCTTCGCGCGGCTGGCGGTACGGCTGCCCGACGACATCGGGGCGGTCACGGTGCCGGTGCGGCTGACGGTGACGGAGGTCGACGGGGGGCGGGTGGTGGTGACGGACGCGCGGGAGACGCGGCTGACGGAGGAGTGGCCGAACGGTGAGGGGTGCGCGCCGGTGGCCTGGACGGCGACGTACGGGGTCACGCCGGGGGAGGGGTTGGGGGCGGCGGAGGGGGTGGCGTTGCGGTGACGGGGTGGTTGTCGTGGGGCGGTTGGGCATCTGCCGCGCATGCCTCTGGTCGCCGTCGGTCCCGCGGAGCTACTTCGTCGCTGCACCGGCTACAGAGGAACGCGCTCATCACGGTCGTACCCGGGGCGCTTCATCATGTGCCGAGGGCATCCATCAGGTGATCGTCCAGGTCGGCCACCCAGTCCTCCCGTCGCCAGGGCCGCAGTTCCGAGCGGGCCTGCCTGAGACGCAGCGCCGGTACCCGGCCCCCCGTGCTCGACGCGGCAGCGACGCACGGGTGCAACAGGTCGGCCGCCGATCGCGGGTCACCGAGTCGGATCCGCGCCAGCGCCTGATCAGTGGTCACGATCGCCCGCTGCACCTGCTCCCGGGGCGCCGACAACGTCGTCGCGGATCTCTCGAACCGGGCATGCGCGACCTCGGCATCCCCCACGTACAGCTCGCAGACGCCCTCGAAGCCTCGCAAGTGCCCGGCGGAGAACCCTGTCGGTGCCGGGTCGCCGCCGTGATCCGCCTCTACGTCGTACCAGGCGAGCCCGAGTGCGGCCCGCGCCTGGCGCTCATGCCCCCCTCGCGCCGCGAGTTCGGCCTGGAGCGCGTGGGCGCGCGCCCGTACAAAGTTGCTGTCCCCGCTGCGCGCTGTCCGGACTGCCTGGTCGACGAGTCGCCGTGCCTCGGCCACTCCCGTGGAGTACAGGGTGACGAGGGCGTGGCTCATGTGGACGTTGGCCTGCCGCCACGGCTGTGCCAGTCGACTGGCTTCCTGGGTGGCCTCGGTGTACAGCGCTCGGGAGGCGGAATCGTCACGGGTCTCGAAAGCGAGCCTGCCGGCGAGGGTCATCCCGGCGACAGCTACCTCCCGCAGAGGGGCCACCAACGGTTCGGGCAGAGGTCCGGCAAGGAGGCGGCGCACGGCTTCGACAACTGGAGCGAGGAGCACCTGGAGCCGGACCATCGGCAGTGACCCCACCTCCTGATTCACGTCGGCGACGACCGAGGCCAGAGCAGCCACGGTCGCTCCGTCGGCCCGCGCCGGATCGTCGAGCGAGGAAGCGAGGCCGACGTGCACGGAGGGGGCCAGGAGAGCCAGAATGCCGCCACCGTGGTCAGTGGCCGACCCAAGGACGAGCGTTCTGATCTCGGCGATGCGCCGCTCGCTCTCGCCGAGAAGGGCGAGGGCGTGCAGCAGCTCGGCGAAGTCGGTGCCGCCGCCGAGCGCGGTCTCTCCGCCGGGCGTGCGCGCGTAGACGTGGGCGAGGAGGAGTTGGTACCGCTCATCGGGCAGGGCGGGCCGCGCGGACTCCCAGCGTGCGACGGAGCGCTGCACGCTCGCCACGGCTGGGAGCGCGGGCTGATGCAGATCTGAGGCCATGGCGGTCAACGCGCGGGCGAGCCCGGACAGGGACAGCCCGCGCTGCCGTCGCAGTCGGCCGAGCGTTGCTGCTCCGGCGGCCTTGTCCTTCATGGCGTCATGCTGCACCACTTCGCGCCTACACGGGGACGATCAGGTGTGGTTTCCCCAGATCGCGCGTGTAGTTGAGGGTCTGCCAGGTACCCGAGTCGAGTTCACCGTTCCTCGGGAAGCCGATCGTCAGCTCGCTGCGGTCGACCATCCAGCGGTTCCGGGCATGGTAGGCCGGTGCCGCGAGGCGGGCAGCCTTCAGTTCGACGACCTCGGTGATGCGGTCCCGTACGCGAGCGATGGCCTGTTGGGCCTCGGTCGGCTGCTGCTCGACAGTTCCGGGGACCACAACAGTGAGGTGGGCAGCGGTGTTCTCGGCGAGCCAGTGGAGGGTGAGGGAGTCGATGCCCTTGGCGCCGCCCGTGTAGAGGTGGGCGTTGTCGGTGAAGGGCCGAAGGTAGGTGGTGAAGAGGTCCGCATACTCGGCGAGGGGGCGGTGTCCCGTACTGCGGGTTCCCGTGATGGTCACAGCGTGCAAGATCAACTCCGTGTCATAGGTTGTCATATCCCCTGGTCCGGCGTCGGTTGGGACGCTGTACCCGTGGACACCGACGACCTCGAACATCTCGGCGAACTGCTGGACGCCGAGCGTATCGCCCGCATCCTCACCGCTGGGACGAGCCCGAAAGCGTCAGCGGCGTGACCGCCCCGATGAACTACTTCGCCACCGCCACGGCCGGTCTGCGGCTTGCCGGAGAACAATGGCTCCTCTCCACCCTCGACTCCCCCGGCCGGGACCGCGCCCGCAAGGAATGGCAGGAACACGGCCTCGCCCTGCTCCCCCTCGGCACTCTCTCCGCCGCCGTCCGGCTGCCCGGCGCCGTGGTCGCCGCCGTCACCGGGGACGACACCCCCTCCGACGCGGCCGACGACACCCTCGCCGAGATCCTCGACGACGGCCCCGTCATCTGCGACCTCCACAGCGCCCGGTACTACGCCCTCGTACCGCCGAGCACCCCGCGCACCTGGCGGGACGCCATCGAGGAATGGCGGAGTCTCGGAGTCGACGCCCTCGGGCACGGCACCTACCTCGGCGTCCCCCACCCCGCACTGACCGAGCCCGACCGCCGATCCTGCGCCTCGTACTGGTCCGTGCCGATGGACCCGCCCCCGACGCTCTGCTCGCCCCTCCACGTGGCCCGCCTCATCGCCGCCGCCCGGCACCTGCTCGCCGAGGAACTGCCGACATGACGGCATCGGCGGCATACCGTGGCCCCGTGGCCACCCATGACCTCGGACACACACTCCTGCGCCTGCGCCGCCTGGCCTCCCTCACCCAAGAGGAACTGGCCGAACGCTCCGGCGTCTCCGTCGAGGTGATCCATCAGCTCGAACAACACCGTGAACGATCCGCGAGGCTACCCACACTGCACGCCCTGGCGAACGGGCTCGGCGTGGAGCTGACGACGCTGCTGGGGGACCCGCCCGCGCTCTCCTCGACGGGGGAGAATGACGGCCCACGCTTCGTCGCGGTGCGGCGTGCCATCATGCCGATGGTCGGGACTTTGGCGTCCGAGCCGCCACGTACCGGCTTCTCCCTCACCGCCCTGCGCGGGCGCATCGCCGACGGCTGGACGCAATACCACTCCGCCGAGTTCGACACCGTGATGAAGGCGCTGCCGGACCTGATCGCGGACGCGCGCACGGCCACCGCCTCGACCGACCCCGCCGACCAGGCCACCGGCTTCGCGACGCTGGCCAAGGCGCTCCAACTCGCTGGTCATGTCGCCGTACGGATGGGCAGAACGGATCTCGCACTCACCAGCCTTGAACGAGCGATAGCCGCCGCAGACCAGTCCTCCAACCCCCTGCTGGCCCCCATGGTCGTCAACTCCATCGCCTGGACCTATCAGAGACAGGGACGCCTCGACAACGCCCTGTCCATCGCCCTGTACGCGGCGGACGGCATCCGCGACGGCGGGCACACCACCACCGCCGACGGCCTGAAAGTCTGGGGCGCGCTGACCATGTCCGCCGCCACCTCCGCCGCGCGAGGCAACGACTACGACCGGGCCGCCGCGCTGATGGCGCACGCGGAGCGCGAAGCCACCCGCGTGGCCACGCTGCCCCAGATCGGCGACACCCGCATGGTCAGCGTGTTCAGCCCGTCCTCGGTACGGATCGAGCGCGTCCGCCTGGCCGTTCAGTACGGGCACCCGCATCAGGCCCTGGCGCTCGCGAGGGACATGCAACCGGACGCCGACATCCCCCTGTCCTGGCGGACCTGGCTCCTCCTCGACACGGCCCGCGCCCACACGGATCTCGGCGACACGGACGCGGCCGTGGACACGCTCGCAGCCCTGCGCCGCCTGGCACCGGCCTGGATGCGGCACCACACACAGGCGGTGGCCATCGTGCGCGACCTGCGGGCCCTGCTCCCTCACCCACCGGGACTACGGCCGCTGGCAGAGTTCCTGGGCGTCACCGACTAGCCCCGGAAACCCGGAACGCTCCCGCGCGGGACGCCATCAGTCCCCGTCCTTCCCCAACGCCCCCAGAATCCGCTCCGCCGCCAACGTCGCCGTGATCTCCCCCTCCCGCACAGCCCGCTCCACCTCCGGCGTCACCTCCCGTACCGCCGGATCCGAGCGCAGCCGTCCCAGCAGCTCATCCCGGACCATGCTCCACGTCCAGTCGACCTGCTGGTCCCGGCGTTTGGCGGCCAGTCGGCCCGTGCCGTCCAGGAGCGCTCGGTGTTGTTCCAGGCGCTCCCAGACCACATCCAGGCCCAGCAGTTCCCGCGCGCTGCAACTCAGCACCGGTGGCGTCCAGGACGCGTCCTTGCCGTGCATCAGCCGCAGCGCGCCCGCCAGTTCCCGTGCCGCCGCCTGCGCGTCGCGCTCGTGCGGGCCGTCCGCCTTGTTCACGGCGATGACGTCCGCCAGCTCCAGGACGCCCTTCTTGATGCCCTGGAGCTGGTCGCCGGTCCGGGCGAGGGTCAGGAGGAGGAAGGAGTCGACCATGTTGGCGACCGCCGTTTCCGACTGGCCTACGCCTACCGTTTCGACCAGGACGACGTCGTAGCCCGCCGCCTCCATCACCACGATCGACTCGCGTGTCGCCTTGGCGACCCCGCCGAGCGTTCCGGCCGTGGGGGAGGGGCGGACGAACGCCGCCGGGTCCACCGCCAGCCGTTCCATCCGGGTCTTGTCGCCGAGGATCGAGCCACCCGTACGGCTGGAGGAGGGGTCCACGGCCAGGACCGCGACCCGGTGCCCCAGCCCCGTCAGCATCGTGCCGAACGCGTCGATGAACGTTGACTTCCCGACGCCCGGCACCCCGCTCACCCCGATCCGCCGCGCCCGCCCGCTGTGCGGCAGCAACTCGGTCAGCAGGTCCTGGGCCAGGACCCGGTGGCGGGGGCTGGTGGACTCGACGAGGGTGATCGCGCGGGCCACCAGAGCGCGCCTGCCGTCGAGTACGCCCTTCACATATGTATCGAGGTCGATCATGCGGGCCACCGTGGATCAGAGCCCGTGCCCGAGGTCGGACGCCAGCCGCTCCACCAGGTCGTACGCCGCGTCCGGGATCACCGTCCCCGGTGGGAACACCGCCGCCGCGCCCATCTCCAGCAGCGTCGGCACGTCCTGCGGGGGGATCACCCCGCCGACCACGATCATGATGTCCTCCCGGCCCTCCGCCGCCAGCTCCTCGCGCAGCGCCGGTACGAGGGTCAGGTGCCCGGCGGCCAGTGAGGAGACGCCGACAATGTGGACGTCCGCCTCCACCGCCTGCCTCGCCACCTCGCCCGGCGTCTGGAACAGCGGGCCGACATCGACGTCGAAGCCCAGGTCGGCGAAGGCCGTCGCGATCACCTTCTGGCCCCGGTCATGGCCGTCCTGGCCCATCTTGGCGACCAGGATGCGCGGCCGACGGCCCTCCGCCTCCTCGAAGGCGTCCACCAGGGCACGGGTGCGGTCCACGGACGGGGACTCGCCGGCTTCGTTGCGGTACACCCCCGAGATCGTACGGATCTGGCTCGCGTGCCGCCCGTACACCTTCTCCAGGGCGTCCGAGATCTCGCCCACCGTCGCCTTCGCGCGGGCGGCGTTCACCGCCAGCTCCAGGAGGTTGCCCTCGCCGCCCGCCGCCCGGGTCAGCGCGTCCAGGGCATGACGGCAGGCGTTCTCGTCGCGCTCCTCGCGCAGCCGCCGCAGCTTCTCGATCTGCTGCGTGCGCACCGAGGAGTTGTCGACCTTCAGGACATCGATCTGCTCGTCCGTCTCCACCCGGTACTTGTTCACGCCGATCACCGGCTGCCGCCCCGAGTCGATCCGGGCCTGCGTCCGCGCCGCCGCCTCCTCCACCCGCAGCTTGGGAATGCCCGCGTCGATGGCCTGCGCCATACCGCCCGCCTGCTCGACCTCCTGGATGTGCTGCCAGGCCCGGCGCGCGAGGTCGTACGTCAGTTTCTCCACGTACGCGCTGCCGCCCCACGGGTCGATGACCCGGGTCGTCCCCGACTCCTGCTGGATGAGCAATTGAGTGTTGCGGGCGATCCGCGCCGAGAAGTCGGTCGGCAGGGCCAGCGCCTCGTCCAGCGCGTTGGTGTGCAGGGACTGGGTGTGGCCCTGCGTGGCCGCCATCGCCTCCACGCACGTACGCGTCACGTTGTTGAAGACGTCCTGCGCGGTCAGCGACCAGCCCGAGGTCTGTGAATGCGTCCGCAGGGACAGCGACTTGGTGTTCTTCGGGTCGAACTGCTTCACCAGCTTCGCCCACAGCAGGCGCGCGGCCCGCAGCTTGGCGACCTCCATGAAGAAGTTCATGCCGATCGCCCAGAAGAAGGAGAGCCGGGGCGCGAACGCGTCCACGTCCAGACCGGCCTCCCGGCCCGCCCGGAGGTACTCCACCCCGTCCGCCAGGGTGTACGCCAGCTCCAGATCGGCCGTCGCACCCGCCTCCTGGATGTGATAGCCGGAGATGGAGATGGAGTTGTAGCGGGGCATCCGCTGCGAGGTGAAGGCGAAGATGTCGGAGATGATCCGCATCGACGGCTTCGGCGGATAGATGTACGTGTTGCGGACCATGAACTCTTTGAGGATGTCGTTCTGGATGGTCCCCGCGAGTTTCTCCGGCGGCACCCCCTGCTCCTCCGCCGCCACGATGTACAGCGCCAGGACCGGCAGCACGGCCCCGTTCATCGTCATCGAGACGGTCATCCTGTCCAGTGGGATGCCGTCGAAGAGCTGGCGCATGTCGTAGATCGAGTCGATCGCCACGCCCGCCATGCCGACATCGCCCGTCACCCGAGGATGGTCGCTGTCGTAGCCCCGGTGCGTCGGCAGGTCGAAGGCGACCGACAGGCCCTTCTGACCGGCCGCCAGATTCCGCCGGTAGAAGGCGTTCGACTCCTCGGCCGTGGAGAACCCCGCGTACTGGCGGATCGTCCAGGGCTGATTGACGTACATCGTCGGGTACGGGCCGCGCAGATACGGGGCGATGCCCGGATAGGTGGCCAGGAAGTCCAGGCCCTCCAGGTCCCGCCCGGTGTACAGCGGCTCGACCGTGATGCCCTCCGGGGTCTCCCAGAGCAGATCGTCGCCGCCGGCGGCCTTCTTCACCGCCGTACGCCAGTCGTCCGGGCCGCCCTCGACCGTGGGCGTGCCCAGCTCGATCCCGGAGAAGTCGGGGACGGTCATCACGACACTCCCATGCGGTCGAGGGCGGCGGACAGCACGGCCACCGCGTCACAGCCGGCGAAGACATAGGTGTCCACCCCGGAGTACTGGGCGGGGCGGCCCGCGAGGAACACCTGCGTGGCGCCCGCCGACCGCAGCTCCCCGGCCACCGCCCCCGCCCGCTCCTCGTACAGCGCGTCACTGGAGCACAGGCAGACCTCGCGCGCCCCGCTCTCCGCGAAGGCACCCTCGGTGACCGGCTCGATGCCGCCCGCCTGGAACAGGTTGGCGGCGAAGGTGAGCCGCGCGGTGTGCGCGGCGGCCGGGCCCAGCGCGGCCAGATACACGCGGGGACGGGCGCCGGTCGCGGCCAGATGGGCGTCGGAGCGGGCGCGCAGCGCCGCGAAGTCCTCGTCGCGCCGTACGCGCGGCAGTCCGCCGGACGGCGGCTCGGGCACCGGCTCCCGCACCACCGGCTTCTCCGCGAGGAACGGGAACTCACTGACCCCGGTGATCGGCTCCCGCCGCTCGGCCAGCTTCGCCTTGCGCACGGACCAGGTCTCGGCCAGCCGGTCCGCCACCAGCCCCGAGCGCAGCGCCGCCGCCTGACCGCCCGCCCGCTCGATCTCCTGGAAGAACTCCCAGCCCGCGTGGGCGAGTTCATCGGTCAGCCGCTCCACGTACCAGGAGCCGCCCGCCGGGTCGATCACCCGGGCCAGATGGGCCTCCTCGATGAGGATCGTGGAGGTGTTGCGGGCGATCCGGCGCGCGAACGCGTCCGGCCGGCCCAGCGCGTGATCGTACGGCAGTACGGTCACCGCGTCCGCGCCGCCCACCCCGGCCGCCAGCGCGGCGACCGTCGCGCGCAGCATGTTCACCCACGGGTCGCGGGGCGTCGTCATCACCGAGGACGTCACGACATGCTGCCGCTGCGGGCTCGGCGCCCCGCACACCTCACCGACCCGCGCCCACAGCCGCCGCGCCGCGCGCAGCTTGGCGATGGTGAGGAACTGGTCCGCGGTCGCCGCGTACCGGAACTCCAGCTGCGCGCACGCCTCGGCCGCGCTCAGCCCGGCCCCGGTCAGCTCCCGCAGATACGCCACGCCGGTCGCCAGTGAGGCGCCCAGCTCCTGCGCCGCCGACCCGCCCGCCTCGTGGTACGGCAGCGCGTCCACGGTCAGCGCCCGCAGCCCGGTCGGTGCGGCCAGTCGCGCGAGCCCGGTCACCTGCGCCAGGTCGTACGGCTGCTGCCCGGTGCGGGCCTCCAGCCCCAGCGGATCGGCGCCCAGATTGCCGCGCAGCGCCTGCGGAGCCACCCCCCGCTCCTCCGCGAGCCGCAGCAACTCCCGTGCCGCGGGCTCGACTTCCGCCCCGGCCTCCAGCACCACCGGTGCCAGATCCAGATAGACCCCGTCGAGCACGGAGGCCAGCGCGGCGACCGGGATGTCGGGCTCGCCGACCACCAGCCACAGTGAGCTGACCCCGTTCTCCAGATCGGCGAGCACGGCTGAGTTGTCGGCCGCCGCGTGCCGCTGCCGCACGTCCCAGCCGCCGACCGTGGCGCCCTCGGGCGTACCACCCCGTACGAACGGGGCAAAGCCGGGCAGCCCGGGGTCGGGCGCGGTGTCCCGCGCGGTGTACAGGGGGCGGGTGGTGAGCCCGTCCTCCAGCGGCGTGGACAAGGCGTCCTCCGCCGCGGCACCCGAGACTTCCCTGCCCGACTTTCGCAGGACACCCTCGACGAGGCGCTGCCACTGCTCATGCGTCGCTTCCGGGAACTCGGCGGCCAGGGAGAGCCCGTCGTCAGGCAGGACCGTCATGTCTCGGATGCTAGGACAGATCGACGAACGAGCAGCAGTGGGCGCGGCTGTGACCTTCTTCTCCTAGGGGGTGTGACGCGCCACGCTAGGGGGTGTGAGGGGGGTGTCAGGGGGGTGGTGGGGGGTGCGAGGGGGGCCGGTGGGCGGCCACTGAGCGGGTACTGGAGGGGCGCTGGGCGGGCGCTGGAGACGCGCTGGAGACGCGCCGGACGGACGGGCGCTGGAGGGATAGGGCGCCAGGCCGTATGGGGCCGCCGGGGGTGCCGGCTCCCCCGTCCCGTCGGCTCCGCCGGTTCACCCCCTCCCCGCCGCGCCCCGCCGGCCCCGCCGCGCCCCGTCGGCTACGCCAGCCCCGCCAGTTCCTCCGCCGTCAGCGGCCCCCGCTGTCCCGCCGCGAGCAGTCCCCGCGCCCGCAGCAGCCCGGCCGCCGCCACGCCCCACGGCAGCCGCAGTCCCGCCGCCGCCAGCAGGTCCGTCCGGGCGAGGGACGCGGCCACCGGCCCGGTGTGCACCCCGTCCGGGGTGAGCAGGGCGGCATCGTCGGCCCAGCGCAGGGCGAGATCCACGTCATGGGTGGCCATGACCACCGTCGTGCCGCCCGCCCGCAGCCCGTCCAGCGTCCCCAGCAGCCGCTCCTGCCCGTCCGGGTCGAGCCCGGCCGTCGGCTCGTCCAGGATCAGCACCCGGGGCCGCATGGCGACGGCTCCGGCGATCGCGGTCCGCTTGCGCTGGCCGTACGAGAGCAGATGCGTGGGCCGATCGGCCAGTGGGGTGATGTCCAGCGCGGCCAGCGCCTGAGCCACCCGCGCCCGCACCTCACCGTCCGGCAGCCCGAGGTTCAGCGGCCCGAACGACACGTCCTGTCCCACCGACGCCGCGAACAGCTGATCGTCCGGGTCCTGCACCACCAGCTGCACACTCGTCCGCAGCCGGGTCAGTCCCTTGCGGTCGTACGACACCACCCGCCCGTCGACCGTCAGCTCCCCGGCGTCCGGCCGCAGCCCGCCGCTGAGCAGCCGCATCAACGTGGTCTTGCCACTGCCGTTGCGCCCCAGCAGCGCCAGCGCCCGCCCCTCGCACACGCCGAAGTCCAGCCCGGTGAGCACGGCGGGCCCGTCCTCGTACCCGAAGGAGACGCCCCGCAGGGCGACCAGAGGGACATCACTCATCTCAGCGGCCTTTCAGTACGAGGGTCAGGGCGCCCAGCGCGACCAGCAGCGCCACGCTGCCCGCCACGAAACGGGCGGACACCCGGGCCTCGGGGACCAGCACCCGCAGGGTGCCGTCGTAGCCGCGCCCGGCGAGCCCGGCCTGGAGCCGCGCGGCCCGGTCGAAGGCCCGCACGAACGCGGTCGCGCCCAGCCCGGCCAGCGAGCGCCACCGCGCGGCCCGCGTGGTGTGCCCGAGCCGCGCCCCCTGCGCGTCCCGGATCCGCCGCACCGAGTCCAGCAGCAGAAAACTCATCCGGTACGTCACCAGCGCCACGTCCACCACGGGCGCGGGCACCCCGGCCCGCACCAGCCGGGGCAGCAGATCGGACATGGGGGTGGTGAACGCGAACAGCAGCACCCCGAGCGAGGCGGCCGACGTCCGCAGCAGCAGTTCCCCGGCGCGCACCGGCCCGCCGTCCGCGAGCCCGACGAACCCGCCGGGTCCGCCGACCCGCACCAGCAGCGGCAGCGCGCCGGTCACACAGAAGCCCAGCGGCACCCGGTAGGCCCGCCACAGCTTGCGGCCGGGCACCCCGGCCGGGCCCAGCAGCACCGTGAGGGCCGCCGCCAGCACCAGCGCGGCCCCCGGCCAGGGCGGCAGGGAGATCGCCAGCACGGTCAGACCGAGCCCGAGCACGGCCTTGTCCACGGGATGACGGCGGCGCCAGCGACTGCTGTGCGCCGCCGCGTCGATCGGCAGCACGCGGGCTCAGCCCCGGGAGACGGCCGCACCGCCGCCGCCCTCGGCGCCCTCGGTGCCCCCGCCGCCCTCCCGGGCCGCCGCCGCCCGCTCCTCGCCCTGCCGTCGTCCGCGTCGCAGTCCGAAGTAGTAGGCGAGCACGCCCGCGCCGATCGCCGCCTGCAAGGCGAACAGGGCCGACTCGATCTCCCCGGACGGCGGTTCGTACAGCGGCGAGAACCAGGGCTCGTAATCCGGCCGGATCTCGGTGATCGCCGTCTCCGCCTCGGCGTCGGCCCCGGCGAACGGCTCCTCCTTGTGGTCGCCGAGCCCGAGGGCCAGCGGCAGTACCGCGAGGGCGGCCACCGCGAGCAGCAGCAGCGCATTGATCCGCGTAGCGCGCTTCACTTGGCCACCGCCTCCTGCTCGCCCTTGCGGTGCTGCTCGCCCTTGCGGGTCAGCAGCACGCCGAGCCGGGTCAGCTCGCCCTTGCTGGACTGCACCAGCAGCCGCATCACCAGCACCGTGAGCAGACCCTCGCTCACCGCGAGGGGGATCTGGGTGACGGCGAAGATGGCGCCGAACTTGCCGAGCGCGCCCACGAATCCGCTGCCCGGGTCGGGGAAGGCCAGCGCGAGCTGCACACTGGTCACGCAGTACGTGGACAGGTCGGCGACGAAAGCGCCGAAGAACACGGCGACCATCAGCGGCACGTCGTAGCGGCGCAGCAGCTTGTAGACGGCGTAGCCGGCCCAGGGCCCGACGATCGCCATGGAGAAGACATTGGCGCCGAGCGTGGTCAGCCCGCCGTGGGCCAGCAGCAGTGCCTGGAACAGCAGGGTGATGGTGCCCAGCACCGCCATGATCGGCGGCCGGAACAGAATGGCGCCGAGACCGGTGCCGGTCGGGTGGGAGCAGCTCCCGGTGACCGAGGGCAGTTTCAGCGCGGACAGGACGAACGTGAAGGCCCCGGAGGCCCCGAGCAGCAAGGTGCTCTCGGGATGCTCCCTGACCTCACGGGTGAGTGAACGGACTCCGTGGACGACGAACGGCGCCGACGCGACAGACCAGGCGATCGCGTGGGCCGGGGGCAGAAAACCCTCGGCTATGTGCATGGCTCAGCAGACCCTCTCCAGCACCTCGTGGATGGACGACGCGCCTTGGCCGGTCTCCTGGCTGACGGGTACCACCGCCCATGCCCCGCCTTCCCGGATCACAACGATCCAGTGGCTGCCCGTGAGGGCCGGAGCCGGACTTCCCGATCACAGTGGCGAGGGCCGCACCGGCATCACACCGGATTTCCCGTTCACCAAGGCGTGGCGACAGTAGTGCGCGGATCGGGCCATGACAAGCAGGGACGGACCGGGCGCAGCGGCCGGAGCCGGCGTCGCCGGGCGGGGCCTGGACCGGAGCCGGACGGGTGTGGGCTATCCCACCTGTCCCAGCCCCCTGTCCCACCCACCCCACCCACCCCGCCTACCCCACCTGTCCGTCCTGCGCTCTCGCCGTCGCCGACGGACTGGGCGCGGGGGAGGCGGTGTTGACCCCCAGGTCGGGGCGCGGGGCGAGGACCACGACCGGGGCGCCGGGCTGCGGGGGCGGCGGGGTCAGCTGGTCCTTGGGGAGCTTGGGCGGGGTGGTCTGCTGGAAGTTGACCTGGTCATGGTTGACCAGCCCGGTCTTCTCCAGCACGGTGATGTGGTCCAGCACGGTGTCGTTGGCGAGGTCGGCCAGCTGCCGTACCAGCGTGTTGCGGGTGTTGGCGCGGGTCTTGGCGACCACGGGGAAGATCTGACCGTGGGTGACCCGCATGATCTGCACGGCCGTGGAGTCGAAGGACCTGCCCTGCTCGGCGGCGACCGTGGCCACGAACTGCTGCTGCTGGGGGCTCGCCTGGTTCGGCAGCGTGATGTCGAGATCCGGCGCGATCTCGTGGCACAGCTCGTCCAGCCCGGCGTGTCCGACGATCAGATGCTTGCCCGCCTCCTTCATCTCCGGTGTCGTGCCCCGCTCCATCGCCAGCTCGCCCAGCGGGTACTCCCAGAGCCCGGCGGCCCGCACCTTCACCACGAAGTCACGGTCCGCCTCGGTCAGCGGCCCCCACTGGGTGTTGGCGATGATCCGGTTCTGGTCACCGGCCGTGTTCTCGACCCCCAGCATGGCCGGATAGGCGAGCGCGGTGAGGGTAAGACCCATGGCACCGAAGACGAAGACGCTCCCCACCTTGGTGCGGGAGATGGGCATGCGGCCTCCTGACACGAACGGGCACGTGCGGCGGGTACGACACGTTCGACCTACAGGGCACGTACGACGCGCACGACTTGTACGACAGGAGATACGGACGCCCGTCCCGGATCCGTCACCGGGGCGGGAGAATTTTCCCCGGCGGACCTGTGCAGTACGTCACACATCTGTCCGAGCCGGTCGCACACCGTGTCGCTGTTCGGCCGAACGGGTGACTTGCCGTAAGAATGGCTGGTGCAGGAGATGAGAACGAGGCAGATCGGGGGGAGCCGGTGAACAGTCGCGACGTCACCGATGAACAGTGGGAAGGGCTCGCTCAGGTCGTACCCCTGAGGGGACGTGACGCCTGGCCGTCCGCCGTGGACCACCGGGCCCGGCCGGACGCGGAGACCGAGGCGCGCCGCCGCTTCGTCGTCCTGCGGGTCAATATCTTCGCCGACGCCCGCGAGGTCGCCGAGACCCTCATGGCCGGCATCCCGGTCCTCCTCGACCTCACCGGCGCCGAGGGCGATGTCGCCAAGCGGGTCCTCGACTTCAGTACGGGCGTGGTCTTCGGCCTGGCCAGCGGGATGCACCGGGTGGACCGCAATGTCTTCCTGCTGACCCCGCCGGGCACGGAGGTGCAGGGCCTGATGGCGGGGGTGGGCGGGCCGGGCGCCTGAGGGCCGGGTCCCGGCCGGACGCCACGCCACGTCACGTCACGTCACGTCACGTCACGCTTCGCCCGTTCGTAGGAAGAACGCGGCGCCGAAACGGTTCAGCCGAGTACGACCGTCATACGTTCACCGGCATGCCCAGGTCCGTCGAGGGGCGTCCCGGCGGGGCGCGTCCGTATCTCACCGAGTTGCGTCTGTCGGCGTTCGCCGGCCATCTGCGGGGTGTCTTCCCGCTGGGGCCGGTGACCTTGTTCGCGGGGCCCAGCGGGAGCGGGAAGAGCAGCGCGCTGCGGGCGTACGAGGCGCTGGCGCGGCTCGCCGGGGGAGCGGAGCTGGGGGAGGTGTTCGCCGACCCGGGCGCGTGCGTTCCCGAGCGGGCCCGGCCCGATGCCCAGCGGCGCCGGGGATTCCGTATCGGCTGCACGGCCGACGGGCCCCGGGGGCGGGTACGGCTGGACGTCGCCGTACAGGCCGAGCCCGATCTGCGGATCGTGGGCGAACGGCTCTCCGCCGACGGGGTGGTGCTGCTGGAGACCGCGCTGCGCGACCCCGGCCGCCGGGCGGTGCAGGCGGCGTGGCACACCGCCGGATCCGCCCAGGTGACCCGCGCCCCGCTGCCCGACGACCGGCTCGGCACGCCGTTGCTGCCGCTGCGGGTGGCGGGGCGGACCGAGGGACAGCGCCGGGTGCTGGCCGCCGCCGAACAACTGGTGGTGGCCCTGCGGTCCGTCTTCCCGGTCGATCCCCGCCCCGCCCGGATGCGCGACCCGGTGCCCGTCGGCGCCGCCCGGCTGCGCGGCGGCTGCGACAACCTCGCCGGGGTGCTGTGGCGCCTCCGCGAGGAGGAGGATTGCGGGGGCCGCCACGCCCGCTTCGTCGCGGCCGTCCGTTCCGGCTGCCGGGGCCCGGTGCGGGACGTGTACGCCGAACCGTGCGCGCCGGGCACGGTCCGCGCCCTGCTCGACCGTGGCGCCGGACTGCGTACGGAGCTGGCCCGGCTCGGCGACGGCGAGTTGCGGTATCTCGCGCTCGCCCTGGTGCTGCTCACCGGCCCCGGCGTGCTGGAGGTCGGCCCGCCCGGTGAGGTGCCTCCGGCGCTGCGGTCCCTGACGGTGCTCGCCGACGGCCTCGACCGGGGCCTGGACGCACGTCAGCGCGCCGAGCTGCTGCGGCTCGCCACCGACGCGGCCGGGCCCGGTCACTTCCGGTGCGTCGCGGCGGTGAGCGACGCCGACTGGGCCCGGGGAACGCCCGGGGTGACGGTGGTACACCTTGATCCGTGAGTGATGAATCAGTGAGCGGTCAATCAGCGAGCGGCGCATCCGGGAGCGGGGAATCCGGCGGTGGTGGACGGCGACTCGACGTACCGGCCCTGCAACGCCGTCTCGCCGACTTCGCCGCGGCCCGCGACTGGCAGCCGTACCACACCCCCAAGAATCTGGTCGCCGCGCTGAGCGTGGAGGCGTCCGAACTGGTCGAGATCTTCCAGTGGCTGACGCCCGAGCAGTCGGCGCGGGTGATGGACGACCCCGGGGCCGCGCACCGGGTGCGGGACGAGGTCGCCGATGTGCTGGCGTATCTGCTCCAGCTGTGCGAGGTGCTCGGCGTCGACCCGCTCGCCGCGCTGGACGCCAAGATCGACCGTAACGAACAGAGATTCCCGGCGCCTTGAAGCACCGGGGGCGCCCGGTCGGCCGGTGTCTGTGATCTTCTGTGCTCCGAGTGACGGGGCGGCATCACGGACGAGTCAGGACAACTCGGGGACCGAACCAATCCATTTTCACTCTGTGTAGTCAAATCGGGGCCCGAATCCGAATCGTTGTCCGCAGATTTCCGCCTTCCTCTAGCTTTTCGTCTCACGGACCCTCACTCTGGGTAGTGGACAACGGAGTTCGGGCGGACGCGCGGACCAGCGCGCGTCTTGACAGACGGGGGCGGCCCATGGACGCGGTGCGGCTCATCGTGACGAGCAGGCGTGCGCTGGCGGCGAGCGATGCCATGACCGACACATTGCGGGAGGTGTGGCAGGCCCAGTGCCTGGCACAGGCGATCGGCAGCAGACTCGCGGTGTTCGGCCCACCGGAGCTGCGCGGCGAGGCGCTCGGCCTGACCGAGCTGGCGGGCCGGGGCTGTGGAGTCCTGGACGAACCGCACCTCGCCCCCGGTGAGTTGCGCGCGGCCCAGCTGACCGAGCTGGGCGACACCCGGCAGGCCCTGACCTACCTCTGCGGACTCCTCGGCGAGGTGGGCATCGCCCTCGTCGGCGTGGCCTGCTCGGCGGCCGACGAGGGGACGTACTGGCAGTGCATGGAGGCCATCGACGCGGCGGACGAGTCCCGCGACCGAGTCCGCGAGCTGCTCCGCAAACTGGCGGACCGGGAGGCGGCGGCGTTACCCGAACGGGAGGCGGGGTAGGCCCCGGCCGTCCCCGGCCGCCTCCCCGACGCGCACGCCCCGCCAAGGGATGGACGAAGTTCACCCGACCGAGGAGCGCCCCGCAGGGGTGGACCGGCGCGATCCGGCGGGGGGCCAGGGGGCAGGATGGAGGCCATGGATCTGCGCATCTTCACCGAGCCCCAGCAGGGCGCCACGTACGACACGCTCCTCACCGTCGCCAAGGCCACCGAGGACCTCGGGTTCGACGCATTCTTCCGGTCGGACCACTTCGTCAAGATGGGCTCCGTCGACGGTCTGCCCGGACCCACCGACGCCTGGATCACCCTGGCCGGTCTCGCCCGCGAGACCCGGCGCATCCGCCTCGGCACCCTCATGACCGCCGGCACCTTCCGGCTGCCCGGCGTCCTCGCCATCCAGGTCGCGCAGGTGGACCAGATGTCCGGGGGCCGCATCGAGCTGGGGCTCGGCGCGGGCTGGTTCGAGGACGAGCACCAGGCGTACGGCATCCCCTTCCCGAAGGAGAAGTTCGGCCGTCTGGAGGAGCAGCTCGCCATCGTCACCGGCCTGTGGGAGACCCCCGTCGGCGACACCTTCGACTTCGACGGCACCTACTACCAGCTCAAGAACTCACCCGCACTGCCCAAGCCCGCCCAGGCGAAGGTCCCCGTGCTGATCGGCGGCCACGGCGCCACCCGCACCCCCCGCCTGGCCGCCCGCTACGCCGACGAGTTCAACATGCCCTTCGCCTCCATCGAGGACAGCGAGCGCCAGTTCGGCCGGGTGCGCGCCGCCGCCGAGGAGGCCGGCCGCAAGGGTGACGACCTCGTCTACTCCAACGCTCTCATCGTCTGCGTCGGCAAGGACGACCAGGAAGTCGCCCGCCGCGCCGCCGTCATCGGCCGCGAGGTCGACGAGCTGAAGACCAACGGCCTGGCCGGTTCCCCGGCCGAGGTGGTCGAGAAGATCGGCCGCTACGCCGAGATCGGCGCGAGCCGGATCTACCTCCAGGTTCTCGACCTGGACGACCTCGACCACCTGGAGCTGATCTCCGCACAGGTGCAGTCCCAGCTGTCGTAACCGCCCGCGCGATAACCGAAGGCGCCGGTCACACCCCGCGTGCGACAGTAGGACCGTCGTCCTGCCGAGCCCCCAGGATCACCTTCCTGGGGGCTTTCGCGCGCACGGCACCCCCTACGACAGATACGACAGACGACAGATACGACAGACGACCGTCCACGACAGGCGACGACCGTCCAGCCGGAGAGGCCCTCCGCATGTTCCTGACCATCAGCACCACCGGCGTACCCGAACGCCCCGCCACCGACCTCGGTTTCCTGCTGCACAAGCATCCTGACAGGGCGCAGGCGTTCTCCACCTCCTACGGCACCGCGCACGTCCTCTACCCCGAGGCGGACGCGGATCGCTGCACGGCGGCGCTGCTGCTGGAGGTCGACGCGGTGGCGCTGGTGCGCCGGAACAAGGGCAAGGGCCGCGGCGGCGCCCCGGACGCGGCCCTCGCGCAGTACGTCAACGACCGCCCCTACGCCGCCTCCTCCCTCCTCGCGGTCGCCCTGAGCGCCGTCTTCTCCAGCGCCATGCGCGGAGTGTGCGACGCGCTGCCCGACCGCGCCGCCCAGCCGCTGCCGCTGCACATCGAGGTGCCCGCGCTGCCCGCCCGGGGCGGCCCCGCCGTCGTACACGCCCTGTTCGAGCCGCTGGGCTGGACGGTCACCGCCGAACCCGTGCCGCTGGACGACCGGTTCCCCGAGTGGGGCGACTCGCGCTACGTCCGGCTGGTCCTGGAGTCCGAGACCCTCACCCTGGCCGCCGCGCTGCGGCATCTGTACGTGCTGCTGCCGGTCCTGGACGACGCCAAGCACTACTGGGTCGCCCCCGACGAGGTCGACAAGCTGCTCCGGGCCGGTGAGGGCTGGCTGCCCGGACACCCCGAGCAGAAGCTGATCACCAGCCGCTATCTGTCCCGCCGCTGGTCCCTGACCCGCGACGCCATGGAGCGGCTGGAACTGGCCCGGCTCGCCGAGACCGACGACAGCCAGGCCGAGGAGATCGACAACGCCGTCGAGGCCGACACCGAGGAGGCCCCCCAGCCCACCCCTCTCGCCGTCCTGCGGCGCGACGCGATCCTCACCGCGCTGCGCGCGTCCGGTGCCGCCCGGGTCCTGGACCTCGGCTGCGGGCAGGGCCAGCTGGTACAGGCGCTGCTCAAGGACGTCCGGTTCACCGAGATCGTCGGGGTGGACGTGTCGATGCGGGCGCTCACCGTCGCCGCCCGGCGGCTGAAGCTGGACCGGCTGGGGGAGCGGCAGGCCTCGCGCCTCCAGCTGATCCAGGGCTCCCTCCTGTACACGGACCGGCGGCTCAAGGGGTACGACGCCGCCGTGCTCAGCGAGGTGATCGAGCACCTCGACCTGCCCCGGCTGCCCGCCCTGGAGTACGCGGTCTTCGGCGCGGCCCGGCCCCGCACGGTCGTGGTGACCACCCCCAACGTCGAGTACAACGTCCGCTGGGAGTCCCTCCCGGCCGGGCATGTCCGGCACGGCGACCACCGCTTCGAGTGGACGCGGGCACAGTTCCGCGCCTGGGCGGAGGCGGTCGCCGCCCGGCACGGGTACGCCGTGGAGTACCGGCCCGTGGGACCCGACGACCCCGAGGTCGGGCCGCCCACCCAGCTCGCCCTGTTCACCCTGACCGCCGACGAGGAGGCGAAAGCGGCATGACCGAGACCCCTGTGACCGAGACCCGGGAGACACCCGAGGCCGGGCGGAGCCTGCCCGTCACCGATCTCTCCCTGGTCGTCCTGGTCGGCGCCTCCGGCTCGGGCAAGTCCACCTTCGCCCGCCGCCACTTCAAGCCCACCGAGGTGATCTCCTCCGACTTCTGCCGGGGCCTGGTCTCCGACGACGAGAACGACCAGGGCGCCACCCGCGACGCGTTCGACGTGCTCCACTACATCGCGGGCAAGCGGCTGGCGGCCGGCCGCCGTACGGTCGTGGACGCCACCAGCGTGCAGCCCGAGGCCCGGCGGGGGCTGATCGCGCTGGCCCGGGAGCACGACGTACTGCCCATCGCGATCGTCCTCGACGTACCGGAGTCGGTGTGCGCCGCGCGCAACGCGGCCCGCGCCGACCGGGCCGGCATGCCGCGCCGGGTGATCCAGCGCCACATCCGCGAACTCCGCCGCTCCCTGCGCCTCCTGGAGCGCGAGGGCTTCCGCAAGGTGCATGTCCTGCGCGGCGTCGAGGAGATCGAGACCGCGACCGTCCGTACCGAGAAGCGGTTCAACGACCTCACCCACCTCACCGGCCCCTTCGACATCATCGGCGACATCCACGGCTGCGCGTCCGAACTGGACTCGCTGCTCGGCAAACTCGGCTACACCGACGGCGTGCACCCGGACGGCCGGACCGCCGTGTTCGTCGGCGACCTGGTCGACCGCGGCCCCGACAGCCCCGGTGTGCTGCGCCGGGTGATGGCGATGGTGAAGTCCGGCAACGCGCTGTGCGTGCCCGGCAACCACGAGAACAAGTACGGCCGCCACCTGCGCGGGCGCCCGGTGCGGCCCACGCACGGGCTCGCGGAGACCCTCGCGCAGATGGACGGCGAGAGCGCGGAGTTCCGGCGCGAGGTGGGCGAGTTCATCGACGGGCTGGTCAGCCACTACGTCCTGGACGGCGGCAAGCTGGTGGTCTGCCACGCCGGGCTGCCGGAGAAGTACCACGGCCGCACCTCCGGCCGGGTCCGCTCGCACGCGCTGTACGGCGAGACCACCGGGGAGACCGACGAGTTCGGGCTGCCGGTGCGCTACCCGTGGGCGGAGGACTACCGGGGCCGGGCGGCCGTGGTCTACGGCCACACCCCGGTCCCCGAGGCCACCTGGCTCAACAACACCATCTGCCTGGACACCGGCGCCGTCTTCGGCGGCAAGCTCACCGCGCTGCGCTGGCCGGAGCGGGAACTGGTCGACGTACCGGCGCAGCGGGTCTGGTACGAGCCGGTGAAGCCGCTCGCCTCGCGGGCGCCCGGCGGGCAGGACGGACGGCCGCTGGATCTGGCGGACGTACAGGGGCGCCGGGCGGTCGAGACCCGGCACGCCGGGCGGATCGCGGTCCGGGAGGAGAACGCGGCGGCGGCCCTGGAGGTCATGAGCCGCTTCGCCGTCGACCCGCGTCTGCTGCCGTATCTGCCGCCCACCATGGCACCGACGGCGACCAGCGCGGCCGAGGGCTTTCTGGAGCACCCGGTGGAGGCGTTCGCGCAGTACCGGGACGACGGGGTCGAGCGGGTCGTGTGCGAGGAGAAGCACATGGGCTCGCGGGCCATCGCCCTGGTCTGCCGGGACGCGGACGCGGCGGCCCGCCGCTTCGGCGTCGACGGCCCCACCGGCTCCCTCTACACCCGCACCGGCCGCCCGTTCTTCCCGGACGGGCCGATGACCGGGCAGAGCCTGGACCGGCTGCGCGCGGCGATCGACGCGGCGGGACTCTGGACCGAACTGGACACGGACTGGCTGCTGCTGGACGCGGAGCTGATGCCGTGGTCGCTGAAGGCGTCCGGGCTGCTGCGCACCCAGTACGCGGCGGTCGGCGCCGCCGCCGGGGCGGTCTTCCCCGGCGCCCTGGCCGCGCTCCAGGGCGCGGCGGCCCGCGGTGTCGACGTGACCGGCCTGCTGGCCCGCCAGCGGGAACGCGCCGCGCACGCCGACGCGTTCACCGAGGTCTACCGGCGCTACTGCTGGCCCACCGACGGCCTGGACGGCGTCCGCCTGGCACCGTTCCAGGTGCTCGCCGCCCAGGGCCGCAGCCTCGCCGCCCTGCCGCACGACGAACAGCTGACCCTGCTGGACCGGCTGGTCGAGCACGACACCACCGGCCTGCTCCACACCACCCGCAGGCTGTACGTCGACACCACCGACCCGGCCTCCGTCGCGGCCGGCGTCGACTGGTGGCAGGAGATGACCGGCCGGGGCGGCGAGGGCATGGTCGTCAAACCGCTCGCCGCCCTCGTGCGCGACCCGCAGGGACGGCTGGTGCAGCCCGGCCTGAAGGTACGCGGGGTGGAATACCTGCGGCTGATCTACGGCCCCGACTACACCCGCCCCGACCACCTGGACCGGCTCCGCCGCCGCTCCCTGAACCACAAACGCTCCCTCGCCCTGCGCGAGTACGCCCTCGGCCTGGAGTCCCTGGACCGCCTGGCCGACGGCGAGCCGCTGTGGCGCGTGCACGAGACGGTGTTCGGGGTGCTGGCCCTGGAATCGGAGCCGGTGGACCCTCGGCTCTGACCATCCGGTCCGGGGGGGGAGGGGAGGAGCGGGGCGGCTGGGGCGGTGTTGGTGGGCCCCGGCCGGGGTCCCTTGGGCCTGGCGGGTGGGACTCCGGTTGTGGTCTTCGGGACGACCGGGTCCCGGCGTCCTGGCGTCCCGCGTCCTGGCGTCCCGCGCTGTGGAGCGTGACCCCGCCGACCCGCACCCCCTCGCCGGGTGCGCCGCCCTGCCCGCCGGTCCGGCTGCCCGCCGCTGAGCCGCTCCCGTGTGAAACAGGGGTGAACGTCTGCCCGAATGGTCAGGATGGAGACATGGCATACCACGTCGACTCCGAGGCCGGGCGGCTGCGCCGCGTCATCCTGCACCGGCCCGATCTTGAGCTCAAAAGGCTCACCCCCAGCAACAAGGACGCGCTGCTCTTCGACGATGTGCTGTGGGTGCGCCGGGCGCGCGCCGAGCACGACGGCTTCGCCGACGTCCTGCGTGAGCGCGGTGTCGAGGTCCATCTGTTCGGCGAGCTGCTCACCGAGGCCCTGGAGATCCCGGCGGCCCGCGCGCTCGTACTGGACCGGGTCTTCGACGAGAAGGAGTACGGCCCACTGGCCACCGACCCCCTGCGGGCCGCGTTCGCGGCGCTGCCCGCCGGGGAACTGGCCGAGGCGCTGGTCGGCGGCATGACCAAACGGGAGTTCCTCCAGGCCCACCCCGAGCCGACCTCCGTCCGCTTCCACGCGATGGAGACGGACGACTTCCTCCTCGGGCCGCTGCCCAACCATCTCTTCACCCGTGACACCTCCGCCTGGATCTACGACGGTGTCTCCATCAACGCCATGCGCTGGCCCGCCCGGCAGCGCGAGACCGTCCACTTCGAGGCGATCTACCGTCATCACCCGCTCTTCCGGGACGACACCTTCCACGTCTGGTCCGAGGGACAGGCCGACTATCCCTCCACCATCGAGGGCGGGGACGTACTGGTGATCGGCAACGGCGCCGTGCTCATCGGAATGAGCGAGCGGACCACCCCGCAGGCCGTCGAGATGCTCGCCCACAAGCTGTTCGCGGCCGGTTCCGCGACCACGATCGTGGCGCTGGACATGCCCAAGCGACGCGCCTTCATGCATCTGGACACCGTGATGACGATGGTCGACGGCGACACCTTCACCCAGTACGCCGGGCTCGGCATGCTCCGCTCCTACACCATCGAACCCGGCGCGGGCGACCGGGACCTGAAGGTCACCGACCATCCGCCGGAGCACATGCACCGGGCCATCGCCGCCGCCCTCGGCCTCAACGAGATCCGGGTGCTGACCGCCGTCCAGGACGTGCACTCCGCCGAGCGCGAGCAGTGGGACGACGGCTGCAATGTCCTCGCCGTCGAGCCGGGGGTCGTCGTCGCGTACGAACGCAACGCGACCACCAACACCCAGCTGCGCAAACAGGGCATCGAGGTGATCGAGATCCCGGGCAGCGAGCTGGGGCGGGGGCGGGGCGGTCCGCGCTGCATGAGCTGTCCGGTGGAGCGGGACCCGGTGTAGGGCCGGGGAGGGGAGACGAGGGAGGGCGGGGGAGGGGAGACGAGGGGGCGGAGGCAGGGCGGCGGGTGCCGGGTCCGGGGGTGCGGGGGTACCGGCGCGCGGTGCGCGGGTATCGGGCGTGCGCCACATCGTCGTATAAGAATTCTGAAGCTCGTATACACTTCCATTCGACCGCCGTCCCCCGTCGTCCCGACCTTGGAGCGCCCATGGCGACCGTTCCGACCGCCCTCGCCGGGCGCAGCTTTCTCAAAGAGCTGGACTTCAGCCGTGCGGAGTTCCTCGGGCTGATCGAGCTGGCCGCCGAGCTGAAGGCGGCCAAGCGGGCCGGGACCGAGACCCGGTACCTGGACGGGAAGAACCTCGCGCTGATCTTCGAGAAGACCTCCACCCGTACCCGCTGCGCCTTCGAGGTCGCGGCGGCCGACCAGGGTGCCGCGACCACGTATCTGGACCCCTCCGGCTCACAGCTCGGGCACAAGGAGTCCGTGCGGGACACCGCGCGGGTGCTGGGCCGGTACTACGACGGGATCGAGTACCGCGGGGACAGCCAGCGGGCGGTGGAGGAGCTGGCGGAGTACGCCGGGGTGCCGGTCTTCAACGGGCTCACCGACGACTGGCACCCCACCCAGATGCTCGCCGACGTCCTGACCATGACCGAGCACCGCGCCGGGCCGCTCACCGACACCGCCTTCGCCTATCTCGGCGACGCCCGCTTCAACATGGGGAACTCCTACCTGATCACCGGCGCGCTGCTCGGCATGGACGTGCGGATCGTCGCCCCCGGGTCCTACTGGCCCGCGCAGCCGGTCATCGACCGGGCGCGGGCGCTCGCGGAGGCCAGCGGGGCCCGGATCACGCTCACCGAGTCGGTGGCGGAGGGCGTGCGCGGCGCGCACTTCGTGGCCACCGACGTCTGGGTCTCCATGGGCGAGCCCAAGGAGGTGTGGGAGGAGCGGATCGCCGCGCTGGTGCCGTACGCCGTGACCATGGACGTGCTGCGGGCCACCGGCAATCCGGACGTGAAGTTCCTGCACTGTCTGCCGGCCTTCCACGACCTGGGGACCAAGGTCGGCCGGGAGATCCACGAGCGGTTCGGTCTGACCTCTCTCGAAGTGACCGACGAGGTCTTCGAATCGCAGCACTCGGTCGTCTTCGACGAGGCCGAGAACCGGCTGCACACCATCAAGGCGGTGCTGGTCGCCACGCTGGCCTGACCGGGCGGGGGCCCCAAGGACCACGAGGGGGCTACGAGGACTACGACGGCTCCGGGGGCCGGTACTGGGCCGGCAGCGCGGGCAGTTTGAACCACACCGCCTTGCCGGTCTCGGTGGCGCGGTGGCCGCAGTCGGCGCTGAGAGTGCGGATGAGCAGCAGCCCGCGCCCGTTCTCCTGCCAGGGGTCGGGTGCGTGGTCCGGGGGCTGGGTCAGCTCGGTCGGCGGTGCCGGGTCGGGGTCGTGCACCTCGACGTGGCAGCCGGAGGGCAGCAGATCCAGGATCAGTTCTATCGGGCCGTCGCCGGCGGTGTGCTCGACTGCGTTCGCGACCAGCTCTGCCGTCAGCAGTTCGGCCGTGTCGCAGTCGGCCCCGTGCTTCAGCTCGGCCAACGCGGTGCGCACCAGGGCACGGGCGATGGGCACCGCCACGGCCGAGCGTGGCAGCGCGATACGCCAGGAGGCGGAGGCGGTGGGGCGATCGTGCACGGTATGTCCGTTCATGGCGCAGGAAATCCCTGGAGGAGACTCGGGTCGTCCTGCTTTCAACGATAGGGAGGGCGCGACGCCGTCGACAGAGTCACTGGTCGGGCGTCGCCGGGACTTTCGGACCCCGATGCCGGGCGAGTACCGGGCGGGCATCGGGCGACCTACTTGAGGGAACGCCGTGCGCCGCACGGCCGATCCCCGCTGCTCCCCTTGTTACCGCGTTATTGACATCTGAAGGGAAAGCGGTGACGGAAGGGACGCCGGGTGCGTGGCCCGTTGCTCTCCGTGACCGATTTCCGCCGCGTGGGCGCGATCAGTCGCATTCGGGCCACTGGAAGGCGCCGATCACCGCCCCCCCAGGGGCGCGGGGAACTGCGCGACCAGCCACCACGCACCCGCACCCGCCGACGCACCCCACCCACCCCCATCGCCCGGCATGCCGAAAGGCCCAGTCCCTGAGCGTCAGCTCAGGAACTGGGCCCTCCGGCGCGGGCGGAGCTACCCCTCCACCATCCCCGCCGTCAGCGTCGCCCCATCCGCCGGGTCGATCAGAATGAACGCGCCCGTGCGCCGGGACACCGCGTACGGGTCCAGCGCCAGCGGCTCCGCGGTGCGCAGGGTGATCCGGCCGAGGTCGTTGGCCGCGAGGACCTCCGCCCCCGTCAGGTCGGTGACCTTGGCCTGCACGGTCCGGGTGGTGTGCCGGACGAGCACCCGGTCACCGATCCGCAGCGGCCGGTCGGCGAGATGGCAGACGGCCGCGCGCACCTCCCGCGTGAGGGCGGGCGGCTCCGCGCCCGTCGTGATCAGGTCACCGCGCGCGATGTCCCGCTGCCCGGCCAGACGCAGGCTCACGGACTGCGGGGCGTGCGCCGACCCGGCGGGGGTGCCCAGGACGTCGATGCCGGTGATCTCGGTGGACTCGCCGTACGGCAGGACCGTCACCCGGTCGCCGACCGTCAGCGTCCCCGACACCAGCTGGCCCGCGTAGTGCCGGGCGTCGCCGTGCCGGATGACGTACTGGACCGGGAAACGGGCGGGCGCCCCGGTCCGCTCCGCGCCCACCGGCACCCGCTCCAGGAACTCCAGCAGCGCCGGGCCCTCGTACCAGCCGGTCCGCGCCGAGCGCTCGACCACGTTGTCACCGGCCAGCGCCGACACCGGGACGGGTGTGAAGCCGGGCAGGTCCAGGCGGGCGGCGTGGCCCGCGAAGTCCTCCACGATCCGCTCGAAGACCTGCTGCTCGTAGCCGACGAGGTCCATCTTGTTCACGGCGAGGACGATGTGCGGGACGCGCAGGAGGGCGGCGATGGCGGCGTGGCGGCGGGTCTGTTCGACGACGCCGTTGCGGGCGTCGACGAGGATGACGGTGAGTTCGGCGGTGGAGGCGCCGGTGACCATGTTGCGGGTGTACTGCACGTGGCCGGGGGTGTCGGCGAGGATGAAGCGGCGCCGGGTGGTGGCGAAGTAGCGGTACGCCACGTCGATGGTGATGCCCTGTTCGCGCTCGGCGCGCAGCCCGTCGGTGAGCAGCGCCAGATCGGGGGCGTCCCCGCGCGAGGCCCGGGTCACGGCCTCCAACTGGTCGGTGAGCACCGACTTGGAGTCGTGCAGCAGTCGGCCCACCAGGGTGGACTTGCCATCGTCCACGGAACCGGCGGTCGCGAACCGCAGGGTGTCGACGTCCGTGCCGTGGATTGCAGTCGTGCTCATGGCTAGAAGTACCCCTCGCGCTTACGGTCCTCCATCGCGGCCTCCGACAGCTTGTCGTCGGCGCGGGTGGCGCCGCGCTCGGTGAGCCGGGAGGCGGCGATCTCCGCGATGACCTTCTCGATGGTGTCGGCGGTGGAGTCCACCGCCCCGGTACAGGACATGTCGCCCACGGTCCGGTAGCGGACCCGGCGCTTCTCGACGGCCTCCGTCTCGCGCGGCCCGCCCCACTCCCCGGCCGTCAGCCACATCCCGCCCCGCTGGAACACCTCGCGGTAGTGGGCGTAGTAGATGTCGGGCAGCTCGATGCCCTCGCGGGCGATGTACTGCCAGACGTCCAGCTCGGTCCAGTTGGAGAGGGGGAACACGCGGACGTGTTCGCCGGGGGCGTGCCGTCCGTTGTAGAGGTTCCACAGTTCGGGGCGCTGGCGGCGCGGGTCCCACTGGGAGAACTCATCGCGCAGCGAGAACACCCGCTCCTTCGCCCGCGACTTCTCCTCGTCGCGCCGCCCGCCGCCGAACACCGCGTCGAAGCGCCGCTCCTGGATGGTCTCGGTCAGCGGCACGGTCTGGAGCGGGTTGCGGGTGCCGTCGGGGCGCTCGCGCAGGGCACCGCGGTCGATGTAGTCCTGCACGGAGGCGACGTGGAGCCGCAGTCCGTGCCGTTCGACCGCGCGGTCCCGGTAGGCGAGGACCTCGGGGAAGTTGTGCCCGGTGTCCACGTGCAGCAGCGAGAAGGGCACGGGCGCGGGCGTGAACGCCTTCAGCGCCAGATGCAGCATGACGATGGAGTCCTTGCCGCCGGAGAAGAGAATCACCGGCCGCTCGAACTCGCCCGCCACCTCACGGAAGACATGGACCGCCTCGGACTCCAGCGCGTCCAGGTGGGAGAGGGTGAAGCCGGTCATGCGAGCCCCCTCGCCACCAGCAGCGCGTGCACCGAGTCGGCCGACTCGCGCGCTGTCCGGTCCTGTGTCCTGAGCACCAGCGCCGGGTCCACCGGCTCCTCGTACGGGTCGTCCACGCCGGTCAGTCCGGTCAGCTCACCGGCGGCCTGCTGGGCGTACAGCCCCTTCACGTCCCGCTCGCTGCACACCGTGACCGGCGTGGCGACATGCACCTCGACGTACGGGGTCCCGCTCGCCTCGTGCCGTGTGCGCACCGCCTCGCGGCTGTCGGCGTAGGGGGCGATGACGGGGACCACGGAGAGCACGCCGTTGCGGGCCAGCACCTCCGAGACCAGGCCGATGCGCTGGACGTTGGTGTCCCGGTCCGCGCGGGAGAAGCCCAGCCCGGCGGAGAGGAAGCGGCGGATCTCGTCGCCGTCGAGGACCTCCACCCGGTGTCCCTCGGTCCGCAGCCGGTCCCCGAGGAGGCGGGCGATCGTGGTCTTCCCCGCGCTCGGCAGCCCCGTGAGCCAGACGGTGGCTCCTTGCGCTCTGGCCGTGCTGGTGGTCATGCGCAGCAATCCTCGTTTCTTCCCCGGCATATGACCCGATGGACGCTAGGTAAGAAACTTGAGAAGAGGGCAAGAGGAGCCTGAGGGTTCCCTTAGCGCCCCAGGATGTGCCGGACGTCACACCGGCACCGGGTTTGCCGCATACGGGGTCACACCCCCGCACACATGCGGTTCCGTGTCCCGCCGTCAGACCTCCACGAACCCGGTTTCCCGTGTCCCGCGGTCACACCCCCACGAACCCGGCCCCCGCGTCCCGCAGCCGCTCGTGCAGTTCCCGGAAGACGGCCGCCGAGCGCGCCCCCGGCCAGTCGGCGGGCAGCAGCCGGGCGGGCAGGCCGGGGTCGGTGTAGGGGAGGTGGCGCCAGGAGTCCAGGGCGAGGAGATAGTCGTGGTACGCCTCCTCGGACGGGGTGTCGGCACGTGTGCGCCAGGCGGTGAGCACCGGGCCGTGGCGGTCGAGGAACGCCTCGTGCTCCTTGGCGAGGGCGGCCAGGTCCCACCAGCGGGCCACCGCCTCGGTGGTCGGCGCGAACCCGAGGTGCTCGCCCCGGAACAGATCGACATAGCCGTCCAGACGCAGCTGGTGCAGGGCGTGCCGGGTCTCCTCGTACAGCCGCGCGGGAGCGATCCACACGCCGGGGGCGGCCGTGCCGAAGCCGAGGCCGGACAGCCGGGAGCGCAGTATGTGCCGCTTCTGCCGCTCGAACTCCGGTACCGAGAACACCGCGAGCACCCAGCCCTCGTCGCCGTCCGGCGGTGGCGCGTACATGCGTCGATCGCCGTTCTGGAGCAACTTCTGTGCGTCCGCCGAGAGTTCGTATCCGGCGGCGCCCTCGGCGGTGCGGGCGGGCAGCAGCAGCCCGCGCCGTTTCAGCCGCGACACCGAGGACCGTACGGAGGGCGCGTCGACGCCCACCGCGGCCAGCAGCCGGATGAGTTCGGCGACGGGCACGGGACCGGGGAAGTCACGGCCGTACGCACCGTAGAGGGTGACGATGAGGGACCGCGGAGCATGCTGGTCGGACACGATGATCATCTTAGGCATGCGGTATCGGCGCTGGTCACCTCAGGTCTCCCCGCCGCCGATCGGCCGTCAATCTGCCGTCAATCGGTAGGGAATCGCCACCGTTGGAGTGACGTTCACGGGCATCGGCCCGTTGGAGCGCTGTCTGTGGTAAGGCCACTAGGCACCCCATGAGCCTCACCACAGGAGGTCCCCCCATGCTCCCCCGACCGCTCACTCGCCCCGTCCTCGGTGCCGTCGCCGCGCTCGCGCTCGCGCTGGCCGCCGCGCCCGCCACCGCCGGGCCCTTCGAGTCGGTGACCGTCGATCCGGTCGGCAAGATCGCCGCCGACGGCACGGTCACCCTGTCCGGCACCTACCGCTGCCTCGGCAGCACGGGCCTGGTCTTCGTCAGCTCCTCCGTCGCGCAGAGCGAGAAGAACGTCCGCCACGGCATCGGCGGCAGCCGCGCGGTGTGCGACGGCGCCGAGCACCGCTGGACCAACACCGGCAAGCCGTCGCCCGACGTCCTGAAGCCGGGTGCGGCGAGCGTCGAGGCGACGGTCACCGAACTGCGTTCCCAGGGCGGCCTGCCGCTGCCGAGCTTCCACGCGGCGGGTACGTGGGACATCACCCTGGTGCGCGGCTGACCCGGACGGGGCGCCGCACACAGGGAGAGGCCCCGGGC